>JANNAJ010000681.1:0-13976 GCA_031384285.1 Verrucomicrobiota bacterium | reverse complement strand
CGCCGACCTGAACAAGAAGAAGGACAAATCCGGCCCGAAGCCGATCGATGTGGTCTTCGCGGTCGAGGCCGGCAAGGCCAAGATGCTGCCGGTCAAGCGGGGCATCAGCGACGAGGCCCACTACGAGATCCTGGAGGGCCTCACCGAGGGCCAGGAGATCGTGACCAGCAGCTATAAGGCGATCGCGCGCGAGCTCGAGGACGAGAAGCCGGCCCGCGTGGACAACACCAAGAAGAACGCGAAACGGGACGAGAAGAAGTGAGATGATGCTCCGTGCCGCACGCCCCGTCCCACGCATCACGCCCCGAGATGTCCGGTCGATCCCGGGCAAGGTGGCACGTGGTGCGTGATGCGTGGTCCGCGAGATTTCCGCCATGCCCCTCATCCAGATCCATGACCTGACCCGGCGCTACGTGATGGGCACCGAGACCGTCCACGCGCTGCGCGGCGTCACGCTGACCATCGAGCGGGGCGAGTACATCGCCATCATGGGCCCGTCGGGTTCGGGCAAGTCCACGCTCATGAACCTGCTCGGCTGCCTCGATTCGCCGACCAGCGGCTACTACGAGCTGAACGGCGTGAACGTCGCCCACATGGACGACAACGACCTCGCGGAGGTCCGCAACCGGGAGATCGGCTTCGTCTTCCAGAGCTTCAACCTGCTCGCGCGGTCGGATTCGCTGCACAACGTCGAGCTACCGCTGATCTACGCCGGCCTCCCGTCGGCCGAGCGCCGCGAGCAGGCCGTCCGGGCGCTCACCAACGTCGGCCTCGGCGACCGCATGCACCACAAGCCGAACGAGCTCTCCGGCGGCCAACGGCAACGCGTCGCGGTCGCCCGCGCCCTGGTGAACGACCCCAGCATCGTCCTGGCCGACGAACCGACGGGCAACCTCGACTCGCGGACCGGCGAGGAGATCCTCGGGCTCTTCGAGGCGCTGTCGCGCAAGGGCAACACGATCATCGTCGTCACGCACGAGGAGGAGGTCGCCCAGCACGCCCGGCGGATCATCCGCATCCGCGACGGCCTGATCGCGGCGGACGAGGTGAACCCGAACCCTCGCGCGGCCATGAAGTTCGCGGCCGGCGGCACGAGCATGGTCGCGGCATGACCCTCTTCTCCGAGTGCAAGGAGTCGGCGTTCATCGCCTGGACCGCGCTGCGGGCGAACAAGCTCCGCGCCGGGCTCACCACGCTGGGCATCGTCATCGGCATCGTCTCCGTCACGCTGATGGGCACCGCGATCACCGGTCTGAACGACGCGTTCCGGAAGAGCGTCGGGAACATCGGCGCCGACACGTTGTTCATACAGCGGTTCTCCTGGATGACGAGCGAGACGGATTGGCGGCTGTCGCGGAACCGCAAGGAGCTCACCCTGCAGAACGTCCGCGACCTCGACCGGTTGGTCACGCTGTGCTCCGCGGTCAGCGTCGATTCCGGCGGCAACGGCACGGTCTCGTTCGGCCGCCGTCAGGCCCGCGGCGTGTACGTGGCCGGCAACGACGAGAACAGCCTCACCGTGCGCGGGCTCTCGCTCTCGCAAGGACGGTGGCTCACCGCGGGCGACGTCCAATCGGGTCGCCCGGTGTGCGTGCTGGGGAGCTATCTGGCGGACCGATTCTTCCCCGGCCGCGAAGCCATCGGTGGCAAGGTGAAGCTCAACGACATGCGCCTCGAGGTCGTCGGCGTGCTGGAAAAGCAAGGGAGCGCCTTCGGCAACGACCTCGACAACCAGATCGTCATCCCCATCACGCGGTTCAGCCAAGATTTCAGCCGCTGGCCGGACCTCACCATCACCGCCAAGGTGCGGGACCTTTCCCAGGTCGACGACGCCCGCGAGGAGCTGCGAGGCATCATGCGGAAGCTCCGGCGCGTCCCGCCGGATTTCCCGGACGACTTCGCCATCAACTCGCAGGAGGCGATCGTGACCTTCTTCAACGCCGTCGGCGGCACCATCGCCGCCGTCGGGTTGTTCATCAGCGGCCTGTCGCTGTTCGTCGGCGGCATCGGCATCATGAACATCATGTTCGTGAGCGTGGCCGAGCGGACCAAGGAGATCGGCATCCGCAAGGCCATCGGCGCGAAACGGCGGACCATCCTCGTCCAGTTCCTGGTCGAGGCCGCCACCATCACGCTCGGCGCGGGCATCCTCGGCATCCTCGTCGCGTGGCCGCTGACGCTGGTGGTCGACAAGTTCCTCGCGGCCTCGATGCCGTGGTGGCTGGTGGCGGTGGCGCTGCTGGTGTCGGTGCTGACCGGCGTCGTGAGCGGGTTCCTGCCGGCGTGGCGGGCCGCGCGGATGGACCCGGTGGACGCCTTGAGGGCCGATTGAGGATGAACCGCGCGGTCACCAGATCTCCGGAATCTCACGGCCCCGGTCGGACCGGGTCCATCGCTCCCGCGCCTCGGCCGGGCCCCGCCCCTTCCCCATGAAGCGCCTCAACCTCTTCTCCGAGCTGCGCGAGGCCTTCGCCATGGCGATCAACGCCATCGCCGCGCACAAGCTCCGCTCGTCGCTGACACTGCTCGGCATCCTCATCGGCGTGTTCAGCATCATCGTGGTGATGACGGCCATCCGCGCGCTCCAGGGGAACATCGAGAGCAACATGCAGCAGCTGGGCAGCGACACGTTCCAGATGCAGCGGTTCCCGGCCATCCGCGTGGACGACGACTCGGAGTCGATGGACAAATATTTCCGCAGGAAACGGTTCTACTATCCCGACGCCGCGTCCATCCGGGAACGGGCGACGCTGGCGAAGAGCGTGGGCGTCAGCGCCGACGCCGATGTCGGCGAGGTCGCGTCGCGTTTCCGGAAGACGAACCCGAGCATCTCCTTCCGCGGCATGAGCCCCGAGGCGTTCGAGACCCAGAACTATTCCGTCGCCGAAGGACGTCCGTTCGTGGAGAGCGACATGTCCGGGTCGCGCAACGTGGCGGTGCTGGGCGCGGACGTGGCCAAGAAGCTGTTCCCGTTCGGGTCGCCGCTGGGCGAGTGGGCCCAGTTCAAGGGAGTGAAGTACAACGTCGTCGGCGTGCTCGAGCCCAAGGGCAGCATGTTCGGCCGGAGCCAGGACGAGTTCATGGTCGTGCCCATCACCACCGTGCTGAACCGCTACGGCCGCGAGACCTCGCTCCGGATCCAGGTCCAGGCGCACAGCCAATCGGTCTACTCGGACACGTTGGAACAGGTCCGCGGCATCCTCCGGGCGTTGCGGAAGGTGCCGCCCGGGGAGGAGGACGACTTCGAGATCGTCTCCAACGATTCGTTGATCAAGCAGTTCCGCACCATCACGCTGGCCGTCCGCGCCGGCGCCGGGGTCATCGCCAGCATCGCGCTCGTCGCCGCCGGCATCGGCATCATGAACATCATGCTGGTGAGCGTGACCGAGCGGACCAAGGAGATCGGCATCCGCCGCGCCATCGGGGCCAAGAAGAGGAACATCATGACGCAGTTCATCCTCGAGGCGGTCGTGCTCAGCGAGATCGGCGGGATCATCGGGATCGTGCTCGGCATCGTGGCGGGCAACCTCGCCGCCGCCGCGCTCAACACGCCGCCGGTGTTCCCGTGGGATTGGGCCCTCATCGGTCTCGCCGTATGCTCGGTCGTCGGCATCGCCTTCGGCACTTACCCGGCCTGGAAAGCGGCCAACCTCGATCCCATCGAGTCGCTGCGGTACGAGTGATGGACCGCGCGGAGCGGGCGGCACCGGACTGCCTGCGGAGCTCCCCGCGGAGAGCGACCACGCACGACCAGCTCGTGTCCGTTGCTCCGCCCGACGTGGGCGCCGCGCCCGTAAACTTTCCCTGTCGCGGCCCTGCCCCGTCGCTAGGTTCGCCCACGCGTCCTGTGACCTCCCTGAAATGAAGCTCAAGCTGCTGATCCCGTTCCTGCTGGTGTTGTGGTCCGGGCCTCTGCTCCGGGCGGACCGGCCGGTCGCGGTATTCCTGGAGCTGGAAGGTCCATCGGTCGCGGAGCTCGACCTCGCCGCCGCGGAGCACACCGGCGCCAGACCGGCAACGGTGCCGACACCGTCGTCCGACCGTCTCGCCGCGATCCGCCGACAGCAGGCCGCGCTGGAGCCTTTGCTCGTCCCGCTGGAGGCGAAGATCACCGGCCGCTTCGGCATCTTGGTGAATGCCGTCCGCGTCCGCGTGCTGGAATCGCGGATCCCGGCGCTACGGGCGTTGCCCGGCGTCGTCCGCGTCCAACGCGTCCACCGGTACAAGCCGAACCTGGAATCGAGCGTGCCTTGGATCGGCGCACCGGCGGCATGGGCCGGGACCGCGGGCGGCCTCGCCGGCGCCGGCATCCGCATCGGGATCATCGATTCCGGCATCGATTACCATCACGCCGACTTCGGAGGACGCGGCCGCGCCGCGGACCATGAGAACGACGACCCGAAGGTGATCGAACCCGGCTCGTTCCCGACGTCGAAGGTCGTCGGAGGCACCGATTTCGTGGGCGACGACTACGACGCGAGCGACACCACGAAGGACACGCCGGTCCCCGACCCGGATCCACTCGACACGAAGGCGAACGGCCACGGCTCGCACGTCGCGGGCATCGCGGCGGGCCTGGGCGTGCTGGCCGACGGCAGCACCTACACCGGCCCGCACAACAGCAAGGTCGACTTCAGCCGGTTCAAGATCGGGCCCGGGGTCGCGCCCGACGCGAAGCTGTATGCGCTGAAAGTCTTCGGCCGTTCCGGCTCCACCGATGCCGTGACCGACGCGCTCGACTGGGCGGCCGACCCCGACGACGACGGCCGGACCACCGACCATCTGGACGTGGTGAACCTCTCTCTTGGCGGTGATTTCGGGTCCTACGACGCGGCCGACGTCGAGCTCAAGGCGGTCGACCGCTTGGCGCGGCTCGGCTGTGTCGTCGTCGTCTCCGCGGGGAACGCGGGCGACACCCACTACATCCTCGGCAGCCCCGGGGTCGCTCCTCGGGCCATCACGGTCGCCAACTCGATCGACAACGGCACGACCACCTTGGAATTGCGGGTGCTCTCCCCGGCTTCGATCGCGACCAATTACCCCGCTGTCGAGGGCGCGGTCACCGTCATCGCACCGCTCGCCGAGGTCGGGCCCAAGACGGCGCAGGTCGTGGCGACCTCGCCGGCCGACGCCTGCGAGCCGCTCTCCAACACCGCCGCGCTCAAAGGCAAGATCGCTCTGATCGACCGCGGGGATTGCCTGTTCGCCGACAAGATCGCCAAGGCCCAGGCCGCGGGAGCGATCGGCGTCGTCATGGTCAACAACCAGGACGGGCCGCCGATCCCGATGGGGGGCAAAGCCGCCGACCCGATCACCATCCCGGGCGTGATGATCTCGAAGGCCGACGGAGCCCTTCTGCGCGCCCACCTGATCGACGGCGTCACGGCCACGCTTTCCAGCGCCATCGTCACCGTCCATCCGGAACTGGCCGACCAGATCGAGGAGAGCAGTTCCCGTGGACCTACCTATCCGGACAACCGGTTGAAGCCCGACATCGCCGCGCCCGGCGCGTCGATCCGGTCGGCGGAATCGGGCGGCGGTTCCTCGGGCGTGGTGTACAGCGGCACGTCGATGTCCGCACCGCACGTCTCCGGGGCGGCGGCGCTGCTGAAGCAGGCGCATCCGACCTGGCCGGTCGACGACATCAAGGCCGCATTGATGGGCACGTCGGTCATCATCCACGACTCCGACGGACATCTTTATCCCAAGGCCCGTGCCGGCGCCGGGCGGCTCCAGGTGGACGCCGCGGCGGCGACCGCGGTGGTGGCCAAGGCGGACAACTCGCTGGGCGAGGTCTCCATCTCCTTCGGCCTCTACGAGCTGTCGGGACCGCTCTCGCTCAACCGTTCGGTGCGGGTGGTCAACCACGGCGGTTCGCCGGTCACGTTGGACCTGACCGTGGCGACCTCCGTCGCGGAGCCGGGCATCACGATCACGCCGTCGGTCCCGACCATCACCGTCCCGGCCAACGGCGCGACGAGCGTGGGGTTCCGGCTCGATGCCGATCCTTCCAGGTTCGTCCGCACCCGCGATCTCACGGCGGTCGCCGACATCGGCGGCGTGCCGCGTCCCCAGTTGCCGGAATCGAGCGGCGACATCTGGCTGCGCGGGGGCGGCACATCGCTGCACGTCCCGTGGCACATCGTCGCCCGGGCCGCGTCCCAGAGGGCCGTGACCGCGACCCACGTCGGTCTTCCGGCGGGCCCGACCGGCACGCTCACCCTGCCCGGCCGCGGCCCCAGCGCGCATTCCGCGCCGCTCGTCGCGGCGTTCCAATTGGGCCTCACCAAGAGACCGGTGGCCTTCACCCCGGTCGGCGCCTCGACCGATGTGCTCGCCATCGGCGCCGCCAGCGACGTCGCGACCGCCGGCACTTTGGTGTCCACCACGCTCTATTTCGGCATCGCCACCGCCGGGCAATGGTCGACGCCGAACCGCGCGGCGAACGATTTCGACGTAGAGATCGACCTCGACGGCGACAACATGGCGGACTTCACGCTCATCAACGGGAACACCGGCACGTTCGGCGTCGGCAACGTCGATTCCTACGACGACTCGACCGATGCGCTGGAGACCGTGGTCCGCGACGAGGCCACCGGTCACCTCGTCGGGAGCCGCCCGCTCGATCTCTTCGGCGCGGGGCCGCACGACGCGGCGCTCTTCGCGAACGGCGTGATGGTCCACTCCGCCGCGGCCTCCGATATCGGGCTCTCGGCGACGCGGACGCGCTTCCGTTATCGGGTGCTCACCCGCGGGGAGTACGACGACACGACCGATTGGGTGGCCTTCGACGCCGCCAAGCCGGCCATCGACACGACCTCGGCCGGGATCGAGCGGACGCCGTACTTCGACGAGGCGGCGGGCGTGACCATCAGCTTCGACCGCGCCGACGCCGAGGCGGGCGGCTTCACCGACGTGGTTCCGCCCCGGGCGCTCTTGATCCACGTCCACAACCTGAGCGGCAAACACGCGGACGTCGTCGTCCTCGACCTCGCGACTTCCGACGTGGACGCCGACGGCATGGACGACGGATGGGAGCTGGCGCACTTCGGCGACCTCTCCCGCACCGGCGCGGAGGACTCCGACGGCGACGGGGCGACCGACCGACAGGAATTCCTCGCCGGCTCCGATCCGCTCGGTCCGGCCACGGCGTTCCGGTTGTCGGCGCAGCCGGCCACGTCGCTGGCCGGCACGACGCGGCTCCGCTGGGCCAGCACAGCCGGCCGCACCTACGCCGTCGAGCGCGCCGCGCGGTTGCCGGGGCCGTTCACGGTCGTGCGCACCGGCATCCAGGCGACACCTCCGCAGAATGAATCCGACGACCTCGCCCCGACCGGCGACGCCACCGTCTTCTATCGCATCCGGGTCGAGTGAATCCGGCAGGTCGGAGCCGTCTCTGATCGGGCCCCCTCCGAGAGCAGGTGACCTCGTCAGGCGCCTGACACCGGAAAACCGTTGCGAAGACCGATGGAGCGGTCTGGATTGGGCAAGATGCTTCTGTTCCGCGAGCGGATCCCGGCCGATTGGCTGCCAAAAGTGAAGGCGAACCTTCCGGCAGTGCTGGTGGACCATGCCCATCTGGAGCGCAAGGCCGCGACGACCGCGCTGAACCTCGAGAAGTTCCGCCAGCTCTTCGGCCGGGTTCATGAGCTGAACGCCATCGCCATCGAGGAGCTGCAGCACTTCGAGCTGGTGCTCCAGCTGCTCCGTCGCCGGGACATCCCGTTCACCGAACCACGTCCGAGCGCTTGGATCAAAGGCCTGATGAGGGCCGTGCGCGGAGGTATCCAAGGCCAGGTGATCGACCACCTCATCTGCTGCGCGCTGATCGAGGCCCGGAGCTGCGAGAAGTTCCAGGTGCTCGGCGAAGCGCTGGAAGGTGAGGATCCGGAGCTCGCGGCGTTCTACCGCAGCTTGGTCGAATCGGAAGGCAACCACTACGCGACCTATCTGATCATGGCGCGCCACATCGACCTGGAGGAGACCGATCGCCGCTTGGATTGGTTCCTCGACCTCGACGCGGAGCTCATGCGCCAGCCCAACCCGGAACCGATCCTGCACTGAGGCGCGGGCACGAAGCCGGGACGATGCGACCGGAAACACGCTCCACGGTGGACACCGATCGACCCCGGCCTCCAACGGCACGTTCGCGGCCCGAGTCGCGGATCGTGCGGAACAACGATCTTCGCACGGATCACCAGAGGAAAGAGCGCTGCTCGGCGATCTCCGTGTCGCCGTCGAGCAACGTCGCCCGCCAGGCCTGCACGTTGCCGGCTTTGCGGTAGGCCTCCGCATCGAGCGAGAGCGCCGTCCAGCCGCCAGATTTCGCCGGCACCGGGGTCTCCAGCACGATGGGTGCGACACCGGCGCGTTCCGAGGTGCGGAGCTGGAGGCGCAGGCGGAGCTTCGTCGTGGCGGCGCCGCGGGCCTTCCAATGGATGTCGTAGCGGATGCCGCCGACGCGCTCCGGATGCTTGCGGAGCTCGGCCTGGTAGGCGTCGCGCTCGAACAAGCTCGGGGACAGCGAATGCCGCCCGGCCTTGTCCAGCAGATGCGGCAGGACCTTGACGACCTTGCCCTCGGCCGCGGCCATGAGCCGGACGGCGAAAAGAGCGGAAAGGAGGACCAGCGAAATCCGGGACATGGTTCAGAATCCACGCGAAGGCAGCGGCAGGATGCCCGGCTGCGGTCTCATGATGGGAGCGGTCGACCGGGTCGGCGAGAACTGGCTCGGGGCCGGGTTGAAGAGGCCGGAGCCGAGCGACGGAAGGGGCGCGGCGGAAGGGGAGCCGAAGGTCTTCTGCGCAGACACCGGGTTCGCCACGGAAGCGGAGGAGGCCGATGACGGGGTATTGTCGAGGATCGCTTGGAACTGCTGGGCACGCGTGGTGCGAGGCGCACCGGACTCGCCATAGGGGTTCGCCCCCGGACTGGCGCTGGGGCTCGCGCGGCCAGGACCCGATGTCGCCGCTCCGTTGGGCGCGCCGATCATCTGGTCGACCCGTTCCGCGGAAGCCGAGCGTCGGAAGCCGTCCGGATCCGTGTTCGAAGGCGCGTTGAGGAAGCCCGTCGGCGCCTCGCCGGATGCCGGAGATTGGAACACGCTGGAGGGATCGCTGAAGATGGCCCGGCCGAAACCGCCGGCGGACGGCGTGGATCCGGGGCCTCCGTCCTTGATGGACGCGTCGCTTTTCCCGAAACGGGATCCCGGACGGTCGTCGACCATCTCCAGGTCGTCGTCCGCCGAACCTTTGTGCTGTCCCTGCTGTTTCCGGGTCGGATCTTGTCTGCGGCCGCGGTCGAGGTCTTCTTCCGCCTGGAGCTGCTTCTCGAACTCCGTCTTCGGACGATCCGATCGAGGCTCGCCCTTCCCCTTGTCGTCCGCGCCGTCCTTATCCTTGCGCTCGGAGGCCTTCTCCTGGGCGGTGGCCATCCAATTGCGCTTCTTGTCCTGCGCCTCCATCAGGCCCCGCTTCGTCTTGGCGTCGAGCTTCGGGGATTCTTGGCCGCTTGCCGACGGCGGGAGGTCGAAGCCCGGCAGATTTGCCTTGGATCGCGGGTTGAAGAGCCGGTCGAGCTCCGACCCGGTCTCCGAGGGCTTGAGCGGCGCGAGCGAGGATTCATTCTTATCGGTCGGCGCGACGATGTTGGCGCGGACGGCCTTGTCCGCGAGGGCCGGCGTGAGCGCCCAATGTCCGGCCACGGCCAGCACGGCCAGCGTGCGCACGTCGCGGAGGGAGCCGATGGTCCAGTGCATGTGTCCTCGTTAGCGGAGCGGGAGGGCTTCGTCAAAGACCCGTTCACCCCAACCGTGTCATGAGCGTCCGCGCGACCTCGATGAAAGCCAGGGCCGCCGGGCTGCCCGGGGCGGAGACGACGACCGGCACGCCCGCGTCGCCGCCTTCGCGGATGGCTGTGAAGAGCGGCACCTCGCCGAGGAACGGCAGGCCCTTGCGCGCGGCTTCCGCCTTGCCGCCGCCGTGGCCGAAGATCTCGACCCGCGAGCCGTCCGGCGCGGTGAAGTAGCTCATGTTCTCGATGAGCCCGAGGATCGGGACGTCCACCTTCTCGAACATCGCGACACCTTTGCGCACGACACCGAGCGACGCCTCCTGCGGCGTGGTGACGATGACGCCGCCGTCGAGCGGCACGGTCTGGCAGAGCGAGAGCTGGGCATCGCCGGTGCCGGGCGGCAGGTCGACGAGCAAGAAATCGAGCGTGCCCCAGTCGACCTGGTGGACGAACTGCTGGATGGTCTTCTGGATCATCGGCCCGCGCCAGATCACCGGTTGGTCGTCGCCGATGAGGAATCCCATGCTCATGAGCTTCACGCCGTGGGCGACGGGAGGGATGAGCTTCTCGTCGGCGGTCAGGCCGGGGCGTTCGTTCAGGCCCATCATCAGCGGGATGCTCGGGCCGTAGATGTCGCAATCGAGCAGACCGACGGTCGCGCCGAGATGCCGGAGCGCGCATGCGAGGTTGACGGCGCAGGTGGATTTGCCCACGCCGCCCTTGCCGGAGGCGACGGCGACCACGCGATCGAGCCCGGGGATCTTGTTCTTGAGAGCGGTCCCCGGTGCCGCCGCGGCGGCCTGCTGCGCGGTCGGCACCCGCACCTGCACGTGGGCGTCGGTGAGGCCTTCGATGCGGTCGCGCAATGCCAGCCGCGCCGCTTCGGCGATCTGGTCGCCGAGCTCGGGGTTCGGCGTCGTGAGCTCGATGAGCACACCGACGGCGGCACCGTCGATCTGGATCTCTTTGACGAGGCCGAACGACACGATGTCGCGGCTGTAACCGGGATATTTGACCGTCTTCAGGACGGCGAGGACTGCTTCTTGGGTCATGGACTGGAAAAACGGCGTTCGGACGCGCTGAGATTACGGGGCAAGCAGGCGCACCGCAACCAACCCGTTCCGCTCGGGGACAGAGGCGGCGGACGGCCTTTGAGCGGTCGTGCGGTGCTGTTTCGCCGGGTTGCACTCGGCAACGGGGTGCCCACAGCGGTTCTCCTGCTCTCTCGTTTTCCAGATCCGCTTTCCGTCCGGTGTCTTCCACAGAGCAGGCCCGACCCGGCCCCGGCCGCCGTGTCCGCCACTCCGATCACACCCGGATCATGGGCATCGCGGCATCGTCCCGCCGGCTCTCAACGGCGGAATGGTGACGCGCCGGGAAATCCGTTGACGCTGCCTCGGGGCGGCCAACAAACTCCGCCCCGTTTTGCGCGCGAATCGAACGAGTTCCTCCCGATGACCACCCCGACTCCGGCCCCTGCCGCCACCCCGTCCGCTGTGACCAAAGGCCTCGAAGGCGTCATCGCCGCCCACACACGGTTGAGCGACGTCCGCGGCGACATCGGTCAGTTGATCTATTGCGGGTACGACATCGACGAGCTGGCCGGCAAGGTCAGCTACGAGGAGGTGGTGCATCTCCTCCACCACAACCATCTCCCGAACGCGACCGAGCTCGCCCAGTTCAAGGCCGTCCTGGCCGGATACCGCGAGATCCCGCAGGGCGTCATCGACCTCATCACCAAGCTGCCCAAGGATTGTCCGCCGATGCACGCGCTGCGGACCGGCGTGAGCGCGCTCGGCTGCTACGACACCGTGGCGGACGACGACACGATGGACGCGCAGCGGCGCAAGGCGCAGCGCCTGATCGCCCAGATCCCCGTGGTGATGGCCTACTTCCATCGTTCCCGCCAAGGGCTTCCGCTGGTGCATCCGGACGCGACGCTCGGTGAAGCGGCGAACTTCCTCTGGATGGTCGATGGCGAGAAGCCCTCCACCGAGAAGGAGAGCACGATGGACATGTGCTACGTGCTGCACGCCGACCACGGCATGAACGCCTCGACGTTCAGCGCGCGCGTCACCATCGCGACGCTCAGCGACATGTATTCCGCCATCACGACCGCCATCGGCACGCTGAAGGGGCCGTTGCACGGCGGCGCGAACGAGGGTGTGATCAAGATGCTCCAGGAGATCGGCTCCTTGGACAAGGTCGACGCCTTCATCGAGGAGTCGCTCGCACAGAAGCGCAAGATCATGGGCATCGGCCACCGGGTCTACAAGGTGCTCGACCCGCGTGCGCCGCATCTCAAGCGCATGGCCCAGATCCTCTCCGCCAAGCTCGGCGACCCGAAGTGGATCCAGATGTCCGAGCACATCGCCACCTTGATGCTCGAGAAGAAGGGCCTCCACGCGAACGTCGATTTCTACAGCGCCACCGTCTATTTCAGCCTCGGCATCCCCACCGACCTGTTCACGCCCATCTTCGCCATCGCCCGCACCAGCGGCTGGACCGCGCACGTGCTCGAACAGCTCGCCGACAACCGCCTCATCCGCCCGCAGTCGGTCTACACCGGCCCCGTCGGCCTCAAGGTGGTGCCCATCGCCCAGCGCTGAATCGGCGCGCGGCGAGGGAAGAACTTGCCGGGGAACGAGGGCAACCCACCGGATAGGGCATGAAGATGACGATGCACATCGATGCGGCGCTCCACGAGGTGGACCATCTGCACACGCTCCGGGCCCTTGCCGGACACGGCCCCGGGTCCGCCGCGGGCAAGCTCCATGACGCCGTCGAATCTGGCCACGACCCCCTCGCGAGCCGGGGTGTGACGACCGCACGCCATGCCCGGTGAGATCACCACCGTGCGGATCGACAGCAGCATGTCCATCCCGTTGCTGCGCGAGCGGAAGGACCCGGCGTACCAGCTGAACAGCCAGGCGCAGTGGATGGACCTTGCGCCCGTCGTCTGGACGCAGCTGTGTTGACTCTCGACAACCATTTCTATGATGTCCCGGACCTCCGGGTCATGCGGTCGTCGGACGACCTGCGCTAAAAGATCTCCATGAACATCCACGAATTCCAGGCCAAGGCCCTTTTTGAGCGTTATGGCGTGCCCGTGCCCAAGGGCGCCGCCGCCACCACCCCCGAAGAGTTCATCACCGCGCTCACCCGCTTGCCGGACGGACCGACGATGGTGAAATCCCAGATCCACGCGGGCGGCCGAGGCAAGGGCACCTTCACCGACGGGTTCAAGGGCGGCGTCAAGTTCTCCCCGACCAAGGCCGAGGCGAAGGAACTCGCGCTCAAGATGCTCGGCAACACCTTGGTCACGGCGCAGACCGGCCCGGCCGGCCGCAAGGTGCAGACGATCTATTTCACGGCCGCGAGCGACATCAAGAAGGAGTACTACCTCGCCATCCTGCTCGACCGCGCCACGTCGAGGCCGGTCATCGTCGCCTCGACCGAAGGCGGCGTGGAGATCGAGACCGTCGCGCACAACTCTCCTGAGAAGATCCACAAGGTCCACGTCGATCCCGCCTACGGATTGGCCGACTTCCAGGTGCGCGAGCTCGTCTTCAAGCTCGGGTTCAACCCGGTCGAGGCGAAGAACGCCGCCAAGCTGATCCGCAACCTCTGGACGATGTACTGGGAGACGGACGCCGCGATGATCGAGGTCAACCCGCTCATCACCACGCCGACCGACGAGGTGCTCGCGCTCGACGCCAAGGTGTCGTTCGACGACAACGCGCTCTACCGCCATCCCACGATCACCGCCCTGCGCGACCTCAACGAAGAGGACCCGAAGGAGATCGAGGCCTCGAAGCATTCGCTCAGCTATATCGCGCTCGACGGGAACATCGCCTGCCTCGTCAACGGCGCCGGTCTCGCGATGAGCACGATGGACATCATCAAGCACTACGGCGGCAACCCGGCCAACTTCCTCGACGTCGGGGGTGGAGCTTCCAAGGACCAGGTCGTCGCGGCCTTCAAGATCATCCTCGGCGACCCGAACGTGAAGGGCATCTTCGTGAACATCTTCGGCGGCATCATGGACTGCAACGTGATCGCCACCGGCATCGTCGAAGCCGTGAAGGAAGTCGGTCTCAAGCTCCCGCTCGTTGTCCGCCTCGAAGGCAACAACGTCGCCGCCGGCAAGAAGACCCTCGCCGAATCCGGTCTCACGCTCATCA
>JANNAJ010000671.1:0-6757 GCA_031384285.1 Verrucomicrobiota bacterium | reverse complement strand
CGACCTGCCCCGGTTGCACGGTGTCTTGATCAAGAAGCAGCCGAGCTTGGGTCCTCGCTTGCCCAAGGGCGATCCACGGCAGGATCAGGAGCAAGCCAGCGGCGGATCTGAGTGTTCTCGATAGCAATGCGTCCATCATCTCCAAGATAGCCATAGGTGACCGTCAGTCCAACGAACCTCCGCTTCCTTACGCAGAAAAACAAACAGGCGCAGCGGAAGCTGCGCCTGTTTGTAGAATCAGACCAATCGGCCAGACGTCACTTGCGGAAGCGGCGATAACCGGCGAACGCCAGCCAACCGAACCCAGCAACACCCGCCAACGCATACGTTCCGGGCTCCGGAACAGCGTTCACGGATGCCGTGAAATTCGCCTTGATCGGGCCAAGGTTGTTCAACTGCCAGGTGCCGGACTCTTTGGTCCAGTAATCGTTCAAGCTCGATCCGACCGTGGGCTCAGCGTTCGGCGCCAGAAGACCAGCCACGTTGGCCCCGCCAGCACCCAAAAACTGGAGAGTGTAGGTGAAGGTCGTGGCAATCCTCGGTTGATTGAAAGTGATGTTGACGATAGCGCCGCCCAATTTGATGTCGAGAGGGGCGCTTTGATACTGCAAAGTCTTCGGAGCCCCGGCCGGACCGTCATTATCGTAAAAACGAACCGTCAAGCCGCCCGGAAGACTGAAGTTCGAGTAGTATTCGACGGAAAACCCGGTCAACTTACGAGTACCTGCAGGACCATACAGTGAAATTTGGTCACCAAACTCGGCAGAATCCGCCGAAACAACCAGCGCGTCGACGGAACTGACGACATCGTAAGCGTTGCCAGCGGCATACACCGAGCCGCACGCCACAACCGAAAGCGCACCGAGGACAGCGATGTTGGAGGTAAATTTCATTTTCCTATCGGAATTAAGGGTTTCAGCACTCAACCAAGGCCCTTACCGGGCGTAAACTTGCGCTCATTAGGCAAGGTTCAGGGCGTTGGGTCAAGTCATTTATCGTGTTTGGTTTGTTTCCACCTTCGTCGCAGGCCATCCAACTCGGTTACGAGAGAAGACACCGGAAGAAATCCTCACTTTTTATAAGCCTTCACGTTTTGTCCGCCCCCCCTGATGAGCGTGTCCAGATTTCCCGGAAACCTCTTGCGCAACCCATCGTCCCCGGGCAGGGCCACACTCGAAACATCATTAGGTGCAAACATTTCCACCTACACCAGACCATCGCCGCTCCGCCGATGACCTTCTCGGTACAGCGCAGGCCGCAGGGATTCCACCGAAACGGTTCAACGAGGATGGGAGCACTCGGCCCTGGACCTTCGATCAGCCATCAAGCTGTTGCACATCAACGAGAATGGCGTCACCCCGTGGCAGCGGAAACCAATCAGGGGCGCCCGCCCCCTCCGTCAGCGAGACCGCGACATGCCCACGAACGGTTCGGCGCACAGACTCAGCAGTCCGCTCCAAGAACTTGCAGACGTCTAAGAGCAATGCCTAATTTGCGACCACTTGTTCTAAGTCTCCTTCCCCACGGCGGCGCTGGAACGGGGCGCTTTGGACGACAGCGTGGACCAAGGCGCTGAACTTGAAGCCGTCCTTCTCCATCGAATCCACGATGCGCTCCACCGCTGGCTTGTCGTAGTACTCCAGACCGCGCCCCAGCGAATAGGTGAGCAGCTTCTCGGAGATGCATCGCAGGAAATCGGGACGTTTGGCGGTCGCCAGCACCTGGTTGAGCTGGCGGTGGTCGGTGAACTTCTCGCCGGTGGCCAACTCACCGGAGGATTCGACCGGGTCGGCACCGTCCCGGTCGCGATAGGCGCCGACTCCGTCGAAATGCTCGAAAGCGAATCCGATCGGGTCCATGCGCGCGTGGCAACTGGCGCAGATCGCGTCGTCGCGGTGCTTCTCCATGCGCTGGCGGAGCGTGCCGGTGAGCTTCTTTCCGGCCTCGAGCGACGGGACATCGGGCGGCGGCGGCGGCGGCGGCGTGGCGAGCAGGTTCTCGAGCACCCATTTTCCGCGCTTCACCGGCGACGTGCGCGTGGGGTTGGACGTGATCGTGAGGATGCTTCCCTGCGTGAGCAGTCCCTGCCGGGGCGTGCCGGCGAGCGAGACCTTGCGGAAGTCGTCGCCGGCGACGCCGGGCAACCCATAGTGCTTGGCGAGCCGCTCGTTCACGAACGTGTAGTCCGCGACGAGGAAATCCGTCACCGGGCGGTCCTCCGACAGGATGTGGGCGAAAAACTGCTCGGTCTCCGTGCGCATGTCGCCGCGCAGTTCTTCCGTGAACCCAGGGAACTGGTCGCGGTCCGGATCGATTCCGCCGAGCCGGCGGAGCTGCAACCATTGGCCGGCGAAGTTCTCGGTGAGAGCGCGGGCCTTCGGATCGCGCAACATCCGCCGCAGCTGTGCGTCGAGCTGCTTGCGGAGCTTGCCGGCGTCGGCGAGCGCAGAGAGCTCGCCGTCGGGCATCGTGCTCCACAAGAAGTAGGACAGCCGGGTCGCGAGCGAGTGCTCGTCGATGTCGCGGACGACCGAGGGGTTGTCCGGATCGGACTGGAGCTCCCCGCGGAACAGGAAGTGCGGCGACACGAGCACGGCGACGAGGGCGTGCTTCACCCCGGACTCGAAGTTGTCCCCGTTGGCGCGGGCCTCCTCGTAGAGCTTCATCAGCCGGTCGGTCTCGCCCTTGGCGACGGGCCGGCGCCAAGCCTTGCGGGTGAACCGGCCGACCAGCTCGCGGGCGACCACCGCGTCGTCCTTGCCGCCATGTCCCTTGGTGAAGATCCTTTTGTGCGTCTCGGGCAACTCGGCCTCGACGCCGAGGGGCCCGGCGACCTCGATGTGCAGGCAGTAGAAGTTCCGGTCCTCGATGACCTGCTCCTTCTTGGGCGGCTTGCCCTCGCGCTTGGTCTCGACGGTCTTGACGTTGTAGAAGTCGTTGAGGAAGGCGACCGAGACTCGTTGGCGTCCCGTGGCGGCGACCTCCACCTCGGCGGCGTAGACGGCCGGTTCACGGACTTTGGCCTTCACGTCGAACTGCTGGACGTCCTTGCCGCCGAGCCGCAAGGCCATGCGGACCGATTCGTTGCCGGCCTTGTCCTCGTAGGCCTTCGCGCGCAGCGCGTAGCGGCCCGGGCGAGGGAAGTTCGCCTCGACCGAGAGCTCGCCGTTCGACGCGAGACCGCGGACGGGCCCGATGTCCGCGCCGCCCTCCATCTGCTGCGGACCGAAGCGCTTCTCCGGCGCGGGACGCGGGCCGGTCACGATGGCATCGTCCATGATGCGTTCGGCGGCTTTCAGGTACTTCTCGAACAGGACCGGTGGGAGCGAGAGCACGTCGCCGATGTTGTCGAAGCCATATCCGACATCGTCCTGCGGGAAATCTTCGGCCGGCTTGAAATCGACGCCCACGAGGTCGCGGACGGTGTTGTCGTACTCGACGCGGTTCAGCCGGCGCAGCGTCACCCGGCCAGGATCAGGGTTCGCCGGATCGACCGGAAAAAGCGTCTTGCCGATCCACGCTACCATCGACTCGCGTTCGGTGAGCGTCGGCTGCGCCTTCTTCTTGGGGGGCATCTCACCGGACTCGACGTTATGGAGCACGTGCTCCCAAGCCCGGCGGTCCTTGAGCACGGAGTTGAGATTGGTGAAGGCGTCGAGCGAGAAGCCGCCCTTGGTCGCGCCGTCCCCGTGACAATCCCAGCAGTAGCGGCTCAGCAGCGGCAGGACCTCTTTGTGGAACTGCGCCTCCGATTTGGCGAGATCGGCCCTGGACGCTTGAGCGTCGACGTCCCGCCGCCCTGCCGGCGGACGGACGCGAGCCAACCGCTGGCGACGGCGGCCACCACAAGCAGCGAAAGGACGAGGATATTGCGGCGCATGTCAGGACATCGACGCGATCGGCGCGCCAAGTATTGAATCCAATCTCCGGAACACCTGCCGGCAAGTCAACCGGCGCTGCCGAGAAGGAAAGGACCTGCCGCTCTCGCGATGACGACCTCCACCGCTCGGCGGCTGTCCGACCACACCTCACAGCGCTCGCGCGCGGTCACCGCGCTTGCCACGGATGTATTCCGGCGCAACCTCTCGCCATGTCCGCCATGCCTCGTCGCCGATTCCTCGCCAGCGCCGCCACCGCCTTGGTCGGTGGGCGCCTGGTCAACCGCGCCCTCGGCGCGCCGCTGCTCCCGATGGCCGAACTCAGCGCGGGTGCCCCGCTCATCGTCTCCACCTGGCCCTTCGGCAAACCCGCCAACGAAAAGGCGCTCTCCGTGCTCGAAGCCGGCGGCACCGGGCTCGACGCCATCGAACAAGGCATCCACGTCACCGAATCCGACCTCACCAATCCGAGCGTCGGTCTAGGCGGCATCCCGAACGCGGACGGCATCGTGCAGCTTGATTCGTGCATCATGAGCGGGCCGGGCCATCGCGCCGGGAGCGTCGCCGCGGTCTCCGGCTTCCGGCATCCGATCTCCATCGCCCGCGCCGTGATGGAGAAGACCATCCACGTGATGCTCGTGGGCGAGGGCGCGGAGAAGTTCGCGGCCGCGCACGGCTTCGAGCGCGGCCCCAAGGTCACCGACGGCCAGCGCGCCGCCTGGAAGCGATGGAAGGCGGCGAAGGCCAAGGAGGCCTCCGCGGCCACCGAAGCCAAGAAGCGTCCGGCCAAGAACCACGACACCATCGCCATGGTGATGCTCGGTCGCGGCGGCGACATCTTCGGCGGCTGCTCCACGAGCGGTTGGGGCTACAAGGTCCCCGGCCGTGTCGGCGATTCGCCCATCATCGGCGGCGGGCTCTACGTGGACAACGAGGTCGGCGCCGCTGGCGCGACCGGCATCGGCGAGAACGTCATGCGCTACTGCGGATCGTTCCTCGTGGTCGAGCTGATGCGCCAGGGGCTCCATCCCCAGGAGGCCTGCATCGAGACCATCCGTCGCATCGCCAAGCTCGACCCGAAAGGCTTCGACCTCTCGATCAACTTCATCGCGCTCGACAAGCGCGGCCGTTTCGGCGCGGCGGGCACCGGGACGGGCTTCGAGTATTCCGTGACTTGCGGCGCGTTCAGCAAGGTGGTCCAGAGCCCCGGCCTGACAAGCGCCGACATCGGACCGCTCGGCGGGAACCGGAAGTGAAGCCAAGGGTGAAGGATGCACCAAGAAGGATGAAAGCCGTCCTGGATCCAGCCCGCTCGCCTCATCGCGTGCTCGCACCGCTCTGATGGTCGTCCTTCGCCCCTTCTCCTTCCTCCTTCCCTGTGCGCACCGCCATCCATTGGTTCCGACGCGACCTGCGCGTCTCCGACAACACGGCGATGCACGAGGCCGCGTCGAGGGCCGGGCACTTGGTGCCGGTCTTCATCCTGGAGGATGCGCTGCGCACCGGACCGGATGTCGGCGCGGCGCGGTTGGCCTTCCTGCTCCAGTCGGTCGAGGTGCTGCGGAAGAACCTCGCGCACCTCGGCCACCGCTTGGTGGTGCGCAGCGGCAGATCGGAGGAGGTCCTGCCCCGGCTTGCCGCTGAGGTGCGGGCCGATGCGGTCTTCGCCAACAAGCGATATGAGCCCTATGCGCAGGCCCGCGACCGGAAGGTGGCGTCGGCTCTGTACGCACAAGGCGTCGGCTTCGAGCTCTCGAAAGATGCCGTGGCCTGGGAAGAACGCGAGATCCTCACGCAAGCGGGCAACCCGTTCACCGTCTTCACGCCCTACTCCAAGGTGTGGCGGTCCAGACCGCAGCCGACGCCGGTGCCACGGTTGAGGCAGGCCAAGGAGCCGGCACCGGAAGTCCCTTCCGATCCGCTCGTCGTCGATCCCTCGGCGTGGGGACATCCGCTCCTCCAGCCGCTGCCACCCGCGGGCGAACGCGCCGCGCTCGACCTTCTGGAGCGTTTCTTGGATGGACCGGTCTTCCGCTACGACACCGCGCGCGACCTGCCCGCGGAAGACGGCACATCGTCGCTCTCGCCCCATCTGCGCGTCGGCAGCATCGGCATCCGCTCCGTCTTGGCGCGGCTCCGGGCGGTCCGGGAGAAGGCCGACGCCCGCGGACAGCGCGGCTGCGATGTGTGGCTGACGGAGCTGATCTGGCGCGAGTTCTACCAACAGGTGCTGCACAACTTCCCGCACGTGCTCAAAGGCGCCTTCCGCCCGGAATACGACGCCATCCGCTGGTCGGACGACGAGGACCACTTCCAGGCCTGGTGCGCCGGACGGACCGGTTACCCGATCGTGGACGCCGCGATGCGCTGTCTCGCCGCGACCGGCACGATGCCGAACCGCGCGCGGATGATCGTGGCGATGTTCCTGACCAAGGACCTGATGATCTCGTGGCAGCGCGGCGAACGCTGGTTCATGCAGCAGCTCCTCGACGGCGACCTCGCGGCCAACAACGGCGGCTGGCAATGGAGCGCCGGCACCGGCACCGACGCCGCGCCGTACTTCCGCATCTTCAACCCCGTGACCCAGGGCGAAAAGTGCGACCCGACCGGCGCGTTCGTCCGCCGCTGGGTTCCCGAGCTGGCGCATCTCCCCGCCGACCTCATCCACGCGCCGTGGGAGAAGCCGCTCGAAGGTTACGCGAAGAAATATCCGCAGCGCATCGTGCTGCACGAGGAACAGCGCGGGAAATGCCTCGCCATGTTCAAGAAGGTGAAGGGCGGGGCGTGAAACGTAAAACGTGAAACGTAATTCCGGCAGCACACCGCAGGAGTCCGCTCCCGCTTCTCCTTCCTTTACGTTTTCCGTTTCACGTTTCACG
>JANNAJ010000652.1:0-8894 GCA_031384285.1 Verrucomicrobiota bacterium | reverse complement strand
CCTGTACTTGAACCTTTTGGCAAATCTTTAAGAGCCCAATTTAATCCTGATGAAATTGGTTTAATTGATAAATATGTATTTGACAAACTTTATACAGCAACCCAAACTGATGCTATCCAATTAACGGGGAAAGATAAATTTTTCTTAAAAGGAAGTTTTCAATCGGGTGTTGGCGGTGATGTTTCTTTGCCTTTTGGGGTGGATGGAAAATCGGTTACAGTCACAGCAGGAGGCGTTCCATTATCACCTGGAACGGATTATATCGTTGAACCTCAGTCTGGTAGAGTTCGTATTTTGAATGCAGGGGTTTCAAATTCAGGTCGTGAAATTAGAGTTTGCTATGAAAAACCTGATTTATTTAACAACCAAATTCGTACACTCGTTGGAGCACATTTAGATTATACCGTTGGTCAAAATCTACATCTGGGCGGAACTATTCAACACATGAATGAAAGCCCTCCTGGGTATTTGCGACGTGTTCAAATGGGTAATGAACCCGTGAGTAATACCATTTTTGGATTTGATGCAGCTATTCAACAGAAATCAAACTTCTTAACTCGTATGATTGATGCACTTCCTTTGATTTCAACGAAGGAAACTTCTGCATTTGATTTTGCAGGAGAATTTGCTCAATTGATTCCTGCCGTAAACAGCGAAGTGCAAAACAATGCGTTTATTGATGATTTTGAAGCTGCCAGAAATATTTTTAGTTTAAATAATAATGCCATAGCTTGGCGACCAGGATCAACGCCACAGACGTTTCTGCAAGGCATTTCAAGAGGTTTGGAAAAAGGTTTTAAAAGAGCTAAAATTTCAGCTTATGTGGCAGATTTTAGTTTGTATGGCGTTGGAAATGGAAGTAATTTAGGAGGTTTGGGCGTTAATCCAGAGGAATCAGGAAAGTATGCCTATGAGCGTGCGGTGACGATTGATGCATTGTTTCCAAATAGAAAAAATACTGGTATTGCGGGTGTAACAAATTTACCTATTAGTATTTTAGATATTTCATATTTTCCGAACGAAAGAGGTATTTACAACTATAATACTGACCTAAACGCAGATGGTTCTCTCAAAAATGAAAAACAAAATTTTGGTGCAATTACTCGTGCAATAACTTCGGATACAGACTTTGATAATGCCAACATTGAAACTTTAGAATTCTGGATGATGAACCCACTTATTCAAGGTGAAAATGGAATTGTAAGAGCAACGGGCGATTTAAACACTGACAGGGCAAATAGTGCAAGAAGAAACGCAACGGGTGGAAAGTTAATTTTCAATATAGGTGATGTTTCGGAAGATTTTGTTCCAGACGGATTCTCAAACTTTGAAAATGGCATTCCTGCGGGTAAAAAAGTTTCCAAAATGGTCCGCCGGCAATCGCACTTCCAGCTTCACGGCTGAATTGCCATATCAGGACAAGGAGTATGCGGGTAACAGCAGCTACGGTGGGGCACAGCCCGCCTCATTCTCCGTCGCCGGCGACTACATCTTCGTCCTATACGGCATCGGCCATGTGCGCATCTTGAACAAGTCTGACGGAAGTCTGATCGGAACGTTGCGACAGAACGTGAACGGCTGGAAGGGCAGCGACGGCCAAGTGGACGCGGCATACGCGATGACGGTGACTCAGCGGAAAAACGGTGAATACGTGATCCTGTTTGAAAACGCCGCCTGGGCCAATATCCAGATGTATCGCTGGCGCCCGAGCGCGAACCGCTTGTCTGCGCCGGCCGAAGCGCCGTGAAAAGCCAACCAACCCCTGCCCCATCATGGATGCAACTCGACTGCTCTTCTCGTTCCTTGCCGCCAGCGCGGGGTTCTCAACTCTGGTGTCCGCCCAGTCCGCGGACTGGACCGAAGTGGTCTGGCGCGAGCCACAGGTGCGCTATCTGCTGGCCGACATGACCGGCAGCGGCAAGACCGACCTGTACCGCAGATACGCCACCGAGGAAAAGGATCCCGACTCGCGCGAGGCCATCCGCTTGTGGGATGCAGGCGTGCGAGTGATCAACATGGGCGAGTTCGAGCGCAAGTGGGTGCCGAACCAGTTCGGCAAGGACGGTCGCGTCTTCCGTGTGGTGTTGCGTGGGACGGATCGCACCATCACGGGGAACGAAGCGATCTTGTCGAACGACGGCACGTTCCAGCAGGGGCCGATGCGTTTGGCGCTGCTCGACTTGACCCTCGGCACGCCGGCCGCTGGATACGCAGCGAAGGTGACGAAGGATGCCGATATCGCTGAGGCGCTGCGGCGCTACAACGACGGTTGCCGGGTGAGCAACGCGCATTTGTTCGAGCGTCGTGGCAAGGCTTCCCCTCCGGCCTTCGTCCTCAAAGGTTCCGACAAGCCCGCCGATCCCGCCTTGATCCGCCTGAATTCTGACGTGTCCTATCCCGAGACCAACGTCCGCTATTTCATGGCCGACATCGCGCTGGGCGGATCGATCGGGTTCTACCGCGCCGCCGCCGGGCGCGACCACGAGATGGGCTGCCTCGAAGCGGTCCGGCGCTCGGAGGAAGGCTTTCGCATCACGAACCTCGACCAGTTCTAGCGCAAGAAGGTCGACGGCAAAGTTCTTATCACCCGCAAAGGATCGAACGAACGCATCAGCGGCCTGCAGGTCAAACTCAGCTCCGAATCCCCATGAATTCAGAGCACCTCCTCAGCTGCCTCTCCTCGTTCCTTGCTTCCACCATGCTGGTCAGCGCCGAGAACTGGCCGCAATTCCGCGGCCCTGGCGGACAGGGCGTCGCCACCGGAAAAGACCTGCCGCTGAGATGGAGCGCGACCGAGAACGTCGCATGGAAGACCGAGATCCCCGGCGAGTCGTGGTCATCGCCCATCGTCTGGGGCGAGAGCGTGTTCGTCACCACGGCGACGGAGAGCGGCGAATCGTGCCGTGTGCTCTCGCTGGACCGGAAGTCGGGGAAGATCCTCTGGGACAGGGAAGTCTTCAAACAGGTGCCGCGCCGCAAGGAAGGCCGCAACTCCTACGCGACGCCGACGCCCGCGACGGACGGTGAGCGCGTCTATGCCTGTTTCGGCGACGGCAGTTTCGCCGCGCTGGACTTTGCCGGTGACGTCGTTTGGACGAACCGCGACCACCGGTTCTACGGTCAGCACGGGCTGGGTTCCTCGCCGATCCTCTACCGCGGCCTGCTCATCATGGCGCGGGACGGCAGCAGCGAGGGCGAGGACAAGAAGCTCGGCTGGCAGACGCCGTGGGACCGGTCCCGCGTCATCGCGCTGGATGCCAAGACCGGCAAGGAACGCTGGCAGGGCAAGCGCGGTCTCTCCCGCATCTCTCACGGTGTGCCGGTCATCTGGGAGCACGACGGCAAGGCCGAGGTCGTCAGCGAGGCCGGCGACGTGGTCCAGGGTTTCGACGTCCAGACCGGCGAGCGGCTCTGGTCGGATGAAGTCATCGGCGAGGGCAAGGTGCCTTCCACGGTGATCGGCGATGGACTCGTCTTCACCGCCGGCGGTTGGGGTGGCAAGGAGACGATCAAGGCCTTCAAACTGGGCGGCGTGGGCGACCAGAAGGAAGCGAACCTCGTCTGGCAGCAGAAGAAGGGCATGCCGAAGGTCCCATCGATGCTCTACGTGAAGCCGCATCTCTTCGCCATCACCGACGGAGGCGTCGCGACCTGCATGCAGGCCGACACCGGCGAACCGGTCTGGCAGGAGCGCGTCGGTGGCAACTTCTCGGCGACGCCCGTCGCTGCCGGTGGTCGCATCTATCTCATCGGCGACAGCGGCGAGACGACCGTCATCGAGGCAGGGCCCGGGTTCAAAGTCCTGTCGAAGAACCCGCTCGGCGAACGGGTGCAGGCGTCGATGGCCATCGCGTCGGGACATCTCTTCATCCGCACGGAAAAGAACCTGTTCTGCATCGGTGACCGTTGACCGGCATCCCGTCTAGGCTCGGGCTCGTGCCCAGCATGAACTCCCTTGCTTCACTCCGACCGATCGTCTGCGCGCTCGCTATCACCTCGTTCAGCCTCGGGAGCCGAGCGGCCGGGGCGTCCGGTCTCAAGCCCTTCAACACCGAGCGCGCCACCAACGGTCCGATGCCGGTGGCCGAGGTCGTCGCGCAGTCGAGACTGCCGCCCGGCTTCAAACTATCGGTCTTCGCTTCCGAGCCGGACGTCCAACAGCCCATCGGCATGGCCACCGATGCGCGAGGGCGGCTTTGGGTCGCGGAGAACTACACCTACTCGGAGCACAAGGTGGGTTTCCACAAGGAGCTCCGGGACCGCATCGTCGTCTTCGAGGACACGGACAACGACGGGCACTTCAACAAGAGGACGGTGTTCTGGGACGGGGCGGAGCGGTTGACGAGCGTCGAGGTCGGCCTCGGCGGCGTGTGGGCGCTGGCGTTGCCGAACCTTTATTTTATCCCGGACGAGAACGGCGACGGGGTCGCCGACGGCCCGCCGCAGATCGTCCTCGACGGCTTCGAACATGCCGTCGGCCATCACACGGTGGCGAACGGGTTGCGTTGGGGCCCGGACGGATGGCTCTACGGGCGGCACGGCATCCAGAGCACCTCGCGCCTCGGGCCGCCCGGCACACCCGCCGAGCGGCGCACCGCGATGAACGTCGGCATCTGGCGCTATCATCCCGCGCGGCGCGTCACCGAGGTCGTCGCCCAAGGGACGACGAATCCATGGGGCATGGACTGGGATGCCCGCGGCGAGCTGTTCTTCATCAACACCGTCATCGGCCATCTCTGGCACGTCATCCCGGGCGCACATTACCGGCGCATGTACGGCGACGATCCCGTCGCGCATGTCTACGAGCCGATCGAGCAGACGGCGGACCACGTCCACTGGGGGGACGGCGAGAACTGGACCGACGTGCGCAAGGGGGTGACCGATGTCACCAGCGCGGCCGGCGGCGGACACGCGCACACCGGTCTGTTGATCTACCAAGGAGGCCGGTGGCCGGAAGCGTGGAACGACAAGCTGCTCACCATCAATTTCCACGGCCGCCGCTTGAACGTCGAACAACTCGACCGTCAGGGCAGCGGCTTCGTCGGGCGGCACAACCCCGATGCCTTCTTCTTCGCGGACCCGTGGTTCCGCGGCATCGACCTCGTCGCCGCGCCGGATGGTGGCGTGTTCGTGAGCGATTGGAGCGACGCGGGCGAATGCCACGACGACGACGGCATCCATCGCACCAGCGGCCGCATCTACAAACTCAGCTACGGCGACGCGAAGATAGGGAGCGTCACCGATCTTTCGACGCTGGGCGACGTCGACCTGGCGAAACTCCAAGGCAGTGCCAATGACTGGATGGCGCGGCAGGCGAGGCGGGTGCTCGCGGATCGCTCCCGTCGCGGCACGTCGTTGAAAGACGCCCGCGCCGCGCTGCAAAGGCTGGCGATGGACGACCGGAGCGAGGTCATCCGGCTTCGTGCGCTGTGGTCGCTCCAGGTGTCGGGCGGCGTGGACGACGGCCTGTTGCGCGCGAAATTGAAAGGCTCGGAATCCGAGCGCGCCTGGGCCATCCGCCTGATGGAGGACGCGTCCCACGCCGCCCCCGGGGCAGGGGAGGTCTTCCAGCGGTTCGTCGAGAAGGAACTCCCCCGCCTCGCGTCTTCCGAGAAGTCTGCGCTCGTCCGGGTGACGCTCGCCTCGTTGCTCCAGAAGCTGCCGCTCGCGCAGCGTCCGGCGCTCGCCCAAGCGCTGCTCTCGCACGCCGAGGACGCCGAGGACCACAACCTGCCTTTGATGGTCTGGTATGGGATCGAGCCGTTGGCCACGAACGACGCGCGCTTCGTCGATCTCGTGGCCGCGGCCCGCATCCCGCGCGTGCAGCGGCTTGCCGCCCGACGGCTCGCGGAAGACATCGATGCGGCACCCCGACGGGTCGATGCCCTGCTCGCGGCCGTCGCGGAGGGTTCCTCGGGACCTTCGCGCCGAGCAGTCCTCACCGGGCTCGCGGACGGCTTCGCCGGCCGGCGCAAGGTCGCCAAGCCCGCGTCTTGGGATGCGGTCGGATCCCGGCTCGCCGAAGGAGCGGATGAGTCGCTGAAGGACCGCATCCGCGACTTGAGCGCTTTGTTCGGCGACAGCCGGGCGCTGGTCGGGATCAAGGAGGTCGCTTTGGACAAGGCTGCGGCCCTGCCGCGTCGCCGCGCTGCGTTGCGGTCCCTGATCGATGCCCGTGCCGATGGCTTCCGCGCGGTGTGCGAGCAGTTGTTGGCGGTGCGCGATCTGTCCGCCGTGGCCGCGGGCGGGCTGGCGTTGTTCGACGACCCCGCCGTGGCCGACCGTCTCCTCGCCGAGTGGCCGGATCTCGACGGCGCCGAGAAACCTCCTGTGCTGAACGCGCTCCTCTCGCGTCCCGCGTGGACGATGAAGCTGCTCGACGCCATCGCCGCCGGCAAAGTCCGGCGGACCGAGCTCGGCGTCGCGCAGGCCCGGCAGATCCGCGCTCTCCACGACGACGCGTTGACGCAGCGGCTCACCGACACGTGGGGCGCGATCCAGGACACCGATGATGCGACGAAACGGGCCGCGATACAGAACTGGCGACAGAAGCTGGGACCCGAGGCCCTGAAGCGGGCGGATCCCGCCGAAGGACGTAAGCTTTACATGCAGTCCTGCGGCGCGTGCCACATGCTATACGGCGCGGGCGGCACCATCGGTCCGGACCTCACCGGGTCCGGTCGGCAGAACCTGGATTATCTGCTGGAGAACATCCTGTTCCCCAGCGCGATCGTGGCGCCCGAGTTCCGCCAGACGACGCTGACGCTCAAGGACGGACGGTCGCTGAGCGGCGTCATCCGCAGCCGGAACAACCAAGCGGTGGTCATCCAGATGATCGGCGAGACGGCCACCGTCGGTCTGTCCGACATCGCGCAGCAGGAGACGTCGCCGTTGTCGCTGATGCCCGAGGGATTGCTCGACGCGTTGACCGGGGCGCAGGCCTTGGACTTGGTCTCCTATCTCATGAGCAGTTCCCCGCCGGCCGGCCGATGAGCGACCAGCAAGGAGACTCGCGAGCCCTGCCATGAACCGATCTCTGTCACAGCATGCGTCGGCTTGGTCCGCCGCAGCGATCCTGGTCGGCAGCGCCGCCGGTGCCGCGGTGCTGAACGTCCCGCCCGGCTTCGAGATCACGTCCGTCGCCGGCCCGGAGGTCCGTTTTCCGATGTTCGCCACGCTCGACGACCAAGGTCGGCTCTACGTGACCGAATCGTCCGGCCAGGACCTCTATGCCGAGTTGTCGAAGCAGGTCCGCGGCTGCCGCATCCGCTGCCTGGAGGACCGGGATGGCGACGGCCGCTACGAGACCAGCCGCGTCTTCGCCGAGGGGCTGGTCCCTTCGATGGGCATCGTCTGGCACGAAGGCAAGACCTACGCCGCTGATCCGCCGGACCTCGTCACGCTCGAGGACACCGACGGCGACGGACGCGCCGACAAGCGGACCGTCGTCCTCACCGGCTTCGGCCACACCGACAACGGCAGCCTGCACGGATTGCGGTTCGGCCCCGACGGTTGGCTCTACCTCACCACCGGCGAACCGGACGGCTACCGTCTGAAGCGGGCCGATGGTTCCGTGCTGGAGGGACAGAGCGGAGCGCTGCTGCGTTGCCGACCGGACGGCTCCGGGGTCGAGGTCGTGTCGCGGGGCTTCGAGAATCTGGTCGAGGTCGTGTTCCTCCCTTCCGGCGAGATCATCGGCACGGACAACTGGTTCCAGCTTCCGGCCGACGGGATCCGCGACGCGCTCGTGCATCTGGTGGAGGGCGGGCTTTATCCCTACGCCCCGGATACCGGGACGCCCCAGCCGGTCACCGGTGATCCGTTGCCGGCCGTTGCCCGCTATCCGGCGGTCGCGCTGAGCGGGCTCGAGCTTTATCGCGGCACGGCGTTTCCGGCGGCGATGCGCGGCAGTCTGTTCTCCGCGCAGCACAACACGCGCAAGGTCGTCCGGCACCAGCTGGAACGGGTGGGTTCGACCTTCCGCTCGGTCGAGGAGGATCTTGTGTGGACCGACGACCCGGATGTTCATCCCTCCGACGTGCTGGAAGGCCCCGACGGATCGCTGATCGTGGTCGATACGGGCAGCTGGTACGTCCACCACTGCCCGACCGGGCGCATCCGCCGGAACGCGGCGCGGGGCGGGATCTATCGGGTCCGTTTCAACGGGAACCAGGCCCCATCCGCGCCGGCGCTGGCGAAGCCCATCGAAGCGGAGGCCCTCGCCGCGGAGCTCCGCGCGATGGGACGCCGCGGTGACCGTTCCGGTGCGGCCCGGTTGGGTCCGCTGCTCCGCCATCCGGCGCCGTACGTCCAACTGGCAGCGGCCGAGGCCCTCGCCGCCTGCGGTTCCTCGAAGGATGTTCCTGTCTTGATAGACCGTCTGGGCGACGAAGCCGACCGCTTCATCGAGCATGCGCTGGTCCACGCCCTGTATCGTCTGGCGGACGTCGGGCAACTCACCGCCGCGCTCGGCCACGCAGCCCCGCGGGTGCAGCGCGCGGCGCTCGTGCTGCTCGATCGACCGCCGCATCGGACCTTGTCCGCGGAGGCCGTGCTGGAGCGTGCCTTCGCCGCGGATGGACCGCTGCGTCGGGCCGCCCAAGATTGCCTGCAGCGGCATCCGGAATGGGCCGGACAGGCGCTGCCGGTCATGACGCGGTTGTTGTCGGCGACGGCGGCGAGCACGGGGGAGCTGGATTCCCTCCGCGCCTTCGCCGTCGCCTTCCATGCGCAGCCGACGGTGGCGGACCTCGTGGCCAAAGCGGTCGCCGACGAGATCCACACCGCCGAGCCGCAGAGTCTCGCGCTGTTGGAAGCGATGGCGCGCACGCCGAAGGACAAGCTTTCCGCCGGCAGCCGCGCCGCCTTCGCCACCGCGCTCCGTTCGCCGTCCG
>JANNAJ010000637.1:0-6777 GCA_031384285.1 Verrucomicrobiota bacterium | reverse complement strand
GGGTTTCTGTATTTCCCGATGCCGCGCGTCGTCAGCCCGATGCCGCCCGGATCGTTGCCGGCGGAAGCCCCGAAGGCCGACGTGCTGGTGTCCACCAGCGACCGTGGTCTCACGCGCTCGAACTTCCGGAACGGCAGCGCCACCTCCGAGCCAGGACTCGACAAGAAGGACCTCGAGGTGCCGATCGTGGTCGCCGCCGAACGCGGCGGCGTTTCCGGTGTCGCCGCCGGCCGCGGCGCGACGCGCCTGATCGTCGTCGGCGACTCGGTCCTCTTCGGCAACCAGACGCTCGCCCAGGGCAGCAACCGCGACTTCGCCTCGCTGTGCGTCGCCTGGCTGCTCGATCGCCCCCAGTCGTTGGCGATCGGCCCGAAACCGCTCCGCGAATGGCGGCTCAACCTGTCGGAGAGCACGTTGTCCCGCCTGCGGTGGATCCTGCTCGCCGGCCTGCCCGGGTCGGTGCTGCTGCTCGGCGTCATCGTGTGGGCCCGCCGTCGTTCGTGAACCTTGACCCAAGACCGATGGACCCGGAAGCAAAGCACGCGCTGAGAACCTGCCATCGGAGGCCGTTCCGGTCCGGCGCGCCGTCGTCCCCCAACGCATGAACCCGCGTGTCACCTTGGTGCTCGTGCTCGCCGCTCTCGGTCTCGGCGGCTACCTCTTCTTGTCCGGTCCGCGCGGTCGCGGCGTCGCGGTCCGCACCGCCGACGGCGGCCAAGCGACGTCGTTCACGCCGGTCGTGCCCGACCAGGTCTCCGCGATCGAGCTGATCCGCAGCAACGAGGTCGTGCGCATCGAGCGGGCGGAGCGCGGCTGGACGATGCGGCTACCGGTGTCCTACGCGGCGCAAGGCACCGCGGTCGACGCGTTCGCGGTCGCGGTCCTCAAGCTCCAGCCGTCCGGTTGGCTGACCGCGGCGCAGGTGGCGGCGAACGGTCCCGACGCGGCGAAGGCCTTCGGGCTCGATTCCTCGGCGACCACGTTGAAGCTCGAGACCTCCGCCGGTCCGGTGATCCTCAGGCTCGGCGGCTTGGCGCCGTTGGGCGGGCAGTTCTATTTCCAGCGCGTCGGCGACGACGGCGTGTTCACCGCGGACGCCAGGTTCCTCGCCGCGTTGCCGGACACGGCCGCGGCGTGGCGCGACCGCGGGCTGTTCGACCTGGCGACGCGGCTCCCGACCGCCTGGAGCTTCGCGGCAAGACCGCCTTCGAGGCGGTGAAGGACGCGGCGACGGGCGCTTGGCGTCTCGTGAAGCCGCTGGCTGCCCGGGCCGACGGAGAACGCTTGGACGCGCTCCTCCACACGCTCCGGACCGTGCGCGTCGCCCAGTTCGTGAACGACGCGCCGGCCGCCGACCCGGAGCTCTACGGCTTGCAGCCGCCGGAGGCCGAGCTGGTGGCGGGACGCGGGGCGGACACGGTCGCGCACCTCCAGTTCGGCAGGTCCCCGACGAACATGGCCGGCGGCGTCTACGTGCGCCGGATGTCCCGGACGAACGTCGTGCTCGTCCCGGCCGCCGCGGCGTTCGTGCTGCGCGGGCCGTTGGCGGATTTCCGCGACCGGCGTTTGCTCCCGCCGCTCGCCGATTCCACCCGGATCGAGTTCACCACCAGCGCGGAGAAGGCCGTGCTCGAGCGCACCGGCACCAACTGGAACATCGTCGCCCCGATCAAGACCCCGGCCGATCCGGACCTGATGGGCTTCTTCTTCTCGCAGCTCGCGGCGTCGGTGATCACGGATTTCCCCAACGATGTCGTGGCCGATTACGGGCGCTACGGGCTGGAGAAGGCGTTCCGGAGCTACGGTTTCTCGCGCGGCACCAACGCGCCGTTCCAGTTCCAGTTCGGCGCGCGGTCCGGAGAGGAGCACATCTTCGTCCGCCGCCTCGACGAGCCGGGCGTCTACACGGTGCGGCTGACCGACATGCTGCAACTGCCGGAGACGGCAGCGCAGTTGCGCGACCTGCGCTTCGCATCGTCCAACGTGGTCAAGGTCGTCGTCTCGCAGAAGGGCAACTCGCGGACGCTGGAACGCGGTGCCGACGGGCAGTGGGTGGTGACGGCCGGGTCCGCGGGCAACCCGTTCAGCCCCGCCGTCGAGGAGACGTTGCACCGTCTCGGCCAGATGCAGACCACCCGTTACGTGGTCCGCGACGAGAAGATGTTCACCGGATTGCCCAGCTTCGCGGAGCTCGCCCACGAGGTCGCGCTGACGCTCGCGCCGGGAGGAGCCGTGAAGACGCTCCGGCTCCGTTTCGTGTCCGATCTTGGCGCGGCCGCGATCGCTCTCGCGGATGTCGACGGGGACGCCGCCCCGTTGCGCGTCGAGGTGCCCGGCCCGCTTTTCCGCGACATCCGGCGGGACCTCAGCGCGTGGTGAGGATGACCGGGACATCGAAGCCATGATGACGAGGAGACAGGGATCGAGGTGCGTGACGCGTGATCTCCGCGTCGGCCGCCCCGTCCGCCGTCGCGGCTCCGGCATCGCTCCGCTCTCGACGCACCACGGCACGACCTGACCTCTTGTCCGCGCCCGCCACCAGCCACGTCCCGCGTCCGCGCCGGTTCTTCCTTCTCCGGCGCGGGTTCTACCGGCGCACCTTCCGGTGGTGCGGACGCGGGACGGCGTTGGCGATCGGCGTGTTCCTCTTCGCGTTCCTGTATGTGAACCAGATCGGTCTGCCCGACCTGGTGAAGGGTCCGTTGCTCGAACAGTTGCGCGAGCGGGGCGCCGAGCTGGAGTTCAGCCGCATGCGCCTGCGTCTGGGGCGCGGCATCGTCGTCGAGCACGTAAACCTCAGCCGCGCGCGCGGATCCGCGGGCGAACAGGTCTTCGCCGACCAGCTCCAGCTCAAGCTGCGATGGTCGGATCTGCTGGGGTTCCATGTGCCCGCGATCACCGTGGTGACCATCCGCGGCGGCAGGCTCGCCATCCCGGTCGTCGTCGGTGCCGGCGCTGCGCCGTTCGTCTTCAGCGCGGACGCCGTGGAGGCGCGGATCCGCTTCGTGTCGCAGGAGCTGTGGGAGCTGGAGAAGTTCGAGGGGGACTGCCACGGCGGCACCTTCCGCGCCGCGGGCTCGGTGACCAACGCCTCGCTGCTGCGGCGAAGATCCGACCCCAAGACCCGGTCGGACCTGTGGAAACAGAACCTGCTGCGCATCGGCCGCACGCTGGAAAGGACGACTTTCACGCGGCCGCCGGCGCTCGACCTGGCCTTCCATGCGGATCTGCGCGACCCGGCGCGGTCGACGGCGGCGCTCCGGTTCACCGCCGCCGGCGCCCGATCGGAGTTCGGGAAGTTCGAGGGAGTGGAACTCTCGGCGGAACTGAACCAGCCGCCCGGCACGAACGGACTGATGCTGGTCACGCTGCGCCTGGACGCGACCGGCGCGCAGACGCCCTGGGCCGAGGTGGGGGCACTCCGGCTGGACGTCGACCTCGATGAGTCGGCGACCAACGTATTACCGGTGCGCGCGGCGTGGGGCCTCGCCTTGGCCGGCCCGGTCACCCGCTGGGGCCGTGCGGAGTCCGCGCGCCTGGATGGCAAGACGGTGGCGGTCGGTGCCGCCGCGTCGGGGACCTTCCGCAGCGACCTGACGATGGTCGTCCGTCGCGCCGATAGCGAGTGGGGCACCGCCGGCGAGCTTGTGGCGGACGTGACCGCGGACCATGCGTTCGCCGGGCCGCCCACCAACTGGGTCCCGTCGGCGTTCTCCTGGAGCTTGCGCGCCGACCAGGCGACGTCGCGATGGGCCCGGGCGTCGGGAGCGATGGTGTCCGGGACGGCCAGGCGGCTCGGGCGTCCGGTCGCGGTCGCGCTGCCGGCGCAGCTGGCCTTGCTGAAAGACTGGTCCGTCGGGCTCGGGCTCGCCGTGACCAACCTCGTCTCGCCGAAGCTGGAGTTGGCCGAAGCGGGAGCATCCGTCACCTGGAGCGAAGAGGGCCTGGGCATATCCGGCCTGCGCGCGCGGCTCTACGGCGGGCGGTTGGCCGCCGATGCCTCTGTCGGCGCGGCCGACCGCGTCGCGCGCGCCAAGGTGCGGTCGGACTTCGACCTGCACCGCATCGGACCGCTGCTCGGTCCGGCGACGGACAAGTGGCTGGCGAACTACGGTTGGCAGCCGGAGCGGCCGGTCGAGCTCGAGGCCGAGGCGAGCGTGACATTGCCGGTGTGGACCGGGCAGATGCCCGACTGGAAAGGCGACGTGCTGCCGACGCTCCGCATCGCCGGCATCGCGCGCGCCACGAACTTCAGCTACCGCGGCGTGACCGGGACGATGGCGGTCGCGCCGTTCGCGCACACGAACGGCGTCTGGGAGGTCGCCGGCGCCACGGCGGCGAGGCCGGAGGGACGGCTCGATTTCGATCTCACCGAGCGGTCGGCGAGCAAGGACTACCGGTTCCGCATCCGCAGCAGCATCGATCCGCGCGCGGCGTTGCCGCTGCTCGGGACGAACGCCGCCCGCGCGATGACGAACCTGCAGCTGACGTTGCCGCCCTTCATCGAAGGAGAAGTCACCGGGCGTTGGCGGGAACCGGAGCGGACGGTCGTCCGCGCCTCGGTGGCGTTGACCAACTTCGTCGTCCGCGGAGAAGCGGTGGACGAGCTGCGGGCCCGCGAGGTGGCCTTCACCAACGGATGGCTCCGGGTCTCGGGCGCCGAGCTCCGCCAAGGCGCCGGTCGCGGCGACGTCGGCGAGATGACGCTCGACCTCGCGGCGGGCCTGCTGCGCTTCACCAACACGGTCACCACGCTCGATCCGCGCCGTGTGACGCGCGCGATCGGCCCGAAGACGGCCCGCGCGCTGGAGCCGTACATCTTCGCGGTGCCGCCGCACGTGGTGCTGAACGGGACCATCCCGGTCCGCGACAACCCGCAGGAGGCGGACGTCCGCTTCGAGACGCTCGCGGAGAGCGTCCGCTGGTGGCGTCTCGTGGCCACGAACCTCTCGGCGACGGTCTGGTGGAAGGGCCAGTCGGTCATCCTCACGAACTTGGATTCCGGGTTCCATGGCGGCCGGTTGACCGGGAACCTTTCCGCCGACTGCGCGCCGGTAGGGGACGCCGTGCTGCGCTTCGACGCGGCGTTCTCGGACGTCCAGCTCAGGAGCCTTCTGTCGGACATCGTGTCGAGGACCAACCGGATCGAAGGTCTGGTCACCGGCCGGATCACCGTGACCGAGGCCCACACGCGGACGAACGGCGCGTGGACCGGGACCGCCGCGGCCCGGATGCGCGACGGGTTCCTTTGGGACCTGCCGTTGTTCGGTGGCGTCTCGGGCGCGCTCGACACGTTGTCGCCGGGCCTCGGGCAGACGCGTTTCAGCTCCGGTTCCGGAACCTTCACCATCGCGGACCGCCTCGTTCGGACGAGCGACCTGGAGTTCCGTTCGCCGTCGATGCGCTTGGGCATGGACGGCACGGTCGACTTCGAGACGCGGCTCTCCGCGGTGCTGCATGCCGAACCGTTGCGCGACCTGCCCTTGCTCGGGGCGGTGTTCAACCTGGCGATCTCACCCTTCACCAAGCTCATGGAATACGATGTCCGCGGGACCTTGGGCAGACCGGTGACCGAGCTGCGGTATGTTCCGGATTTCTTGTTGATCCCCTTGCGCCCGATACAGACGATCAAGGGCTTGTTCAACCCGGATCCGGTCCGGCCTCCGGCGGAAAAACCGCCCGAAGGGAAACGCCCCACGGCGCCGTGACCGACGGCCGGGTCGGGCCGCCGGGGGACCTTTGCAAAAAGCCCTGGAAGTCCCGATGCATCGGCTTGCCTCCGACGGTGGCTTCCCGGATCCTCGCGTGCCCGAGATGACGACGCCCGAACTTGTCCTGTTCCCTGATGCACGAGCCCTCTGCGAAGGAGTCGCGGCGCGATGGTTGGACGGCGTCGCCGCGGCGGCGCGCGCCGGCGAACCGTACCGGGTGGCGTTGCCGGGCGGCCGGATCGCCAAGACGTTCATGGAATGCGCGGCGAAGACCGCGCTGGAAGCGCGGCTGCCGTTCGGCCATGTCGAGTTCTTCTGGGGCGACGAGCGCTGCGTGCCGCCGGACCACGCGGACAGCAATTTTCTCCTGGCGTCCGACGCGTTGCTCCGGCCGCTTGGGATCGCCGGGGCCCGCATCCATCGCATGCGCGGCGAACTCGACCCGGCGAAGGCCGCCGAGATCGCCGAGGCCGAACTCCGGTCGGTCTGCCCGAGCGCCCCGGACGGGCAGCCCCGGTTGGACCTGGTGATCCTCGGCATGGGTGAGGATGCCCATGTGGCGTCGCTGTTCCCGGGCGCGCCTGCTTCGGTCACCGCCGGCGCCGCCACCTGCATCCCGGTCATCGGTCCGAAGCCGCCGCCCCGGCGCATCACCCTGACGTTCCCGGCCATCCGGGCCGCCAAGGCCGTCTGGGTGCTGGTGACCGGCCAAGCCAAGGAAGAGGCCCTGCACCGCTCGCTGGCACCGGGAGCGTCCACGCCGCTGGGCCGGGTCTTGGCGGAGCGGCCCGTGACCCTCTTCTGCGCCGACCTCCGGTTGCCGTGAACGATCGCGAACGTGCAGTCCGGGAGGCCTCCGCCGATCTTTCTTCCGGGCGGGAAGAAATCTTTGAACGACCCGCGGATTGTCGCGTCTCACATCGCGTTGGTTGGAACGATGTCCGCTAAGGGTTGGCAGAGGGGACTGGCTGGCGGCGGGGTGCGGGCATCGCAATAGTTGGCTCCGTCGCCTATCTGAGCGCGCGGGTGAGCGCGTACAAGACCTCATCACCAGGGGCCGGCCGCA
>JANNAJ010000632.1:0-3804 GCA_031384285.1 Verrucomicrobiota bacterium | reverse complement strand
CATGCGTCCACGCGCTTCGAGATCGTTTGGATTGGATAACACGCGCGGCAGGCTGGGCACGAGCATCTTGAACGCTTCGTTGGAAAACATCAGCGACCAGCCGTTGCGCTTCGTGGTGACCGCCGTCTCGACCGCGTGCGTGATCGCGTCGATGCCGGTGCACGCCGTCACCCGCGCCGGCTGCGAAACGGTGAGCAGCGGATCAAGGATTGCCACGCGCGCGGCGGCCTTGGGGTCGAGGCAGGCCATCTTCTGGTGCGTCGCCTCGTCGGCGATCAGCGCGGCCGATTGGCATTCGCTGCCGGTTCCCGCCGTGGTCGGGACCGCGATCAGCGGGAGCATCGGTCGCGTCGCTTTCCCGACGCCCCAGTAGTCCTTCATCTCGCCGCCGTTGGTCAGGATGAAGTTGGCGCCCTTCGCGGTGTCCATCGAGCTGCCGCCGCCGAGGCCGATGAAGATGTCGGCCCGTCCGACCCGGGCCGCGGCCAGGCAAGCGGCGACGTCGGCGGTGGTCGGGTTCTCGCGGACGCCGTCGAACACGGTGACAGCGATTCCGGCGCCGGCGAGGAGGTCCTGCGTCCGGCCCGCGTGGCCGGCGGCGACGATGCCGCGATCGGTGACCAGGAGCGCACGCGTGCCGCCGAGGCCCTTCGCGAGCTCGCCGACCTTGCGGAGCTCACCGGCGCCGAACACGAGGCGGGTGCGGACGCTGCTGTCGAAGGGCGCCAACGGAGCGGTAGGGGCTACGTGCATCATGAGCGGCGACAGACTCGCGCATGGCCGCGGTTGTTCAAGTTCCGGTTGGACGGACCGCAGCCACGGCTTCGGCGTAGCCTTCGCGGAAACCCGGGAACCGTGGTGCCCATCCGAGCGCGCGCAGCTTCGCGTTGCTCACCCGTTTGTCGGTGAGGCCGCGTTTCCGGGCGGCGTCCTCCGCTCCGGTGGCGGGCGAGGGCAGGGGACGCCCCAGCTCGCCGGATGCCCAGTCGAGGAATCCCAGCTGCGTGACCGGCGTATCGTCGGTGCAGTTGTAGATCCCACCGGCTTCACCGCGGTCCAAGACGGCGGCGATCGCGGAAGCGACATCGTCACGATGGACCATGTTCATATGGCGGCTCCCGCCGCCCGAGATCCGGGCATCGCCGCGGACGAGCTGCTGGAAGAGGTGGCCGCGGCCTGGGCCGTAGATCCCGGCGACGCGGAGGACGACCGCCGGAAAGCCGTGGTCCCGGGCAGCGGCGACCAAGAGATCTTCGGTGTCGCGGAGCAGTCGGCCGGTCTCGCCCCTCGGCGCGGCCGGAGAACCTTCGTCCACGACCGAGCCGTCGTCCTGCGCGTAGACGCTGGTGCTGCTGGTGTGGACGTACTTGGCGGGGGGGTGGATCCGGAGCCAATCCAGCAAGGTTCGGGTGCCTTCGAGGTAGACCTCGCGGTATTCCACCGCTCCGCCGCGCGAGGACGACGCGCAGTTCACGACGCGGTCGAAAGGACCCGGGAGCCGTTGAAGGTCCTCGCGGCGCGTCAGGTCGCCGAGCAGCGGCGTGATGCCCGCGGCGCGGAGCGCCTCGCTTCCGTCCGCGGACCGCCGGAGCCCGAAGACGGCATCGCCGGCGGCAGCGAGCAACGCGCCGGTGGCCAGACCGACGTAGCCGCATCCGATGATGAGCGTTCTCCGGGAGGTGACGGTCGACATGCTCGCCATCTACGTGGCGGAAGGCAAAAACCGCAACCCGCGAACGGGAAACTCCTTGCGGACGGCCGATGCGGCTTTGATATATGCCGTCATGCGACCCTTCTTCGGAGACGTTCCGGCATCGCGCATCCGCTGCCTGCTGACGGCCTTCGCGACCTGTCTCGCCCTTTTCGCGGCGACCGCGGCCGGAAGGGTGGTCACGGTGGACACCGAGGACAACTCCAGCACCGTCGCGGATGGCAAGACGTCGCTGCTCGAGGCGCTCCAAGGCCAGCAGTCCGACGACATCATCCGGTTCGCCATCCCGGGCGCGGGCCCTCACCGCATCAAGACCCCCGTCGGCGGCTACCCGCTCGTGACCAAGGACGGCGTCACGATCGACGGCTATTCCCAGCCCGGTGCGAAGCCGAACACCCGCGACATCCTGTCCGGCAACGACGCCGTCCTCGCCATCTATCTCGACTCGACCGACGACGCGTCGGCTGGCGATCCAGCCAAGCCGGACCGTCCGTCCACGCGGCTCCCGTTCCCCGGCTACGGACTCAGCGAGAACGCGATCCTGGCCGTCCACGGCGCGGACCATGTCCGGATCAAGGGCCTCGGGTTCCTCGCGCGCCACACCGAGGGTTCCAGGGCCGATCCGTCGATCTATTGCGTGGCGCTCGTCGAAGGCGCGGAGGATTGCCGGGTGCAGGGATGCCGCTTCGGTCTCGATCCGGACGGGACGTCGCTGCGCGGCGGCGCTTCGGCGGTCGCGGGTTTCCGCCATCGCGTGGAGAACGACCTGGGCGACATCGTGGACACGTTCTCTGGCGGGCTCGTGTTCGGGACCGACGGCGACGGCGTCGCGGACGTCTCGGAACCGAACGTCGCCGTCGACATGCACATCGCCCTCGCGCTCGAGCTGCCGAGAGCGAAGATCGCCGGCAACTACTTCAACGTGCTCCCCGACGGCGTGACCTTCGTCCCCGTCGACCAGATCCGCCGGCACCTGCTCGCGGTCGGCCGCACGGGAGGCGACGCCACGGTGGAGAACATCGAGATCGGGCGCTTCACCGACGGGACCGTCATCGGGACCGACGGGGACGGCGTCGGCGACGCGGCGGAGCGGAACATCTTCAACACCGTCTTCCATGACCATCTCATCGAGTTCTATGGCGACGCCAAGGACATCGTGGTCGCCGGCAACTATCTCGGCGTGGGCGTGGACGGCGTGACCCGGGCTCCGGGTGCCACTGGGATCGCACCGGGCCTGCTCGCGTTCGCCGGGGCAGGGAACGTCCGCATCGGCTCGGACGGCGACGGGAGGAGCGACGCGCTCGAGGGCAACCGGATCGTCGGCATCCCCGGGAGCCGCTTCGTCGACGCGCCTCCGGGCCTGCGCATCCTCGCGCGGCGGAACGTGGTGGTCGGCTGCGCGTTCGCCGGGTTCCCGTTCGCGGACGGCGATGTGAACGGGGCGTATTCCGACCTCTATTCCGATGTGCTGGCCGATGCCTTCAGCCCTTTTCCGGTCGTGACCTCGACGGAGGGCGGGTTCCTTGTGGGAACCCTGCCGGCGGTGCTCACGGATTTCTATCCGCTCTCGGAGGTGGACGTGTACCTCGCGGACCCCGCGTCGGTGACGAACGGCCCGGCGCTGCCAGGCGTCTACCTGATGTCGTTCCGCGACAACGGCGCGGTCGACCTGGATCCGGCGGCCGACGCCTTCAAGGTGCCGCTCGGAGGCCTTGCGATCCCGCCCGGGTCCCGGCTGGTCCTGGCGGTCGGTTATTCCCGGATCGCCGACGGGTTCGGGCCGGCGGGCACGCCGGTGACCGGACCGCTTTCCGCTGCGGTGGCGGCGACGGCCGTCGAGGTCGCGGCGCCGGTGTTCACGGCGCAACCGGTCGGCGCCACGCGTCCCGAAGGTGCCGAGGTCACGTTCGGCGCGGCAGCGGCGGGCAGCGGCGTGATCTATCAATGGAAGCTCGACGGCAAGCCGGTCGCCGGGGCGACGGCCGCCACCTACACCATCGCGGAAAATGGAGGCATGCTTCCCGTCATATGCGGCCACGGACACTCCATCTGAAGTCCGCGGCCCGATGCCCGGGACGGGGCGAGGCCGAGGT
>JANNAJ010000619.1:0-2794 GCA_031384285.1 Verrucomicrobiota bacterium | reverse complement strand
CCGCACGGCCAAGTACAACCCGCTCCTTCGCATCGAGCAACTGCTCGGCCGCAACGCTGTGTACGCCGGCGTCAGCGCGCTGCCCAAGGGCCGCTGATCGCGCCGTTTTGAAAGAACACCGGAAGCCGCGAGAGCGGCATCCGGTTTTTTCATGCCGTCATCCGGCCGGCCGCCCGGCACCGGGCCCTATCCGATAATCTCCATGATCGGGCCGCCCTTTTCGACGAGCCGGGACACGGGGCCGAGGGCCGGGAGCTCCATCTTGGTGTGGTCGATGCCCAACTGGTGCAGGAGGGTCGCGTTGAGGTCGCTGTAGTAGTGCGGGTCCACCACGGCCTTGTAGCCGACCTCATCGGTCGCGCCGTGGACGACGCCGCCGCGGATGCCGCCGCCGGCCAACAACGCGGTGTAGCCTTTCGGGTTGTGGTCGCGGCCGGTGGTGTTCTGCGACCACGGGGTGCGGCCGAACTCGCTGCTCCAGACCACCAGCGTCTCGTCGAGCATGCCGCGTTGCTTCAGGTCCTTGACCAGGCCGGCGATCGGCTTGTCGGTCGCGCGGCAGAGCGGCGCGTGGGTCTTCATGTCGCCGTGCGAATCCCAGCCGCCGTTGCCGCCGCCGGCGTGACAGACCTGGATGAAGCGTACGCCCCGCTCGGCCAAGCGGCGCGCCAACAGGAGCTGTTTGCCGAACTCCTCGGTGTGGCTCTCGTCGATGCCGTAGAGCGACCGCACATGGGCCGGTTCGGACGCCAGGTCCACCGCTTCCGGCGCGGACATCTGCAACCTCCCGGCGAGCTCGTAGGCCTTGGTCCGGGCCTGGATGTCCAGGTCGGCGGCGTAGCGCCCGCGGAACTCCTCGTTCATCGCGTGAAGCCATCGCATCTGCCGCTCGCGCTCCGCCGAGGATCCGCCGACGGGCGGGCGGAGGTCGGGGATGGGCGTCTCGCCGGCCTGGAACGGCGTCGCGGAGACCGACGCGCCGAGGTAGCCGCCGGTGAGCTGCACGGGCGACGACGGGCGGCCGATGTTCACGAAGGTCGGTAGGTTCTTGTTCGCCGATCCGAGCGCATAGGACACCCAGCTGCCGAAGCTCGGATGGTCGAACTGTCTCCCGCGATGCCCGGTGCAGGTCTCGATCACCGCCGGGAAATGGTTGCCCTCGTGGCACCACATCGACCGCACCACGGCGATGTCGTCGACCACGCTGCCGACGTGCGGGAACCAATCCGACACCGGGATGCCGGAACGCCCGTGCCGCGTGAAGGTCCGCAGGCACGGGATCACCGGACGCCTCATGGCGGCTTGGTTGTCGCCGAAGCCGATGGCGTCGATGAACTTGCCCGCATGCCGGTTGTCCTTGGGGTCGAAGGTGTCGATGTGGCTGACCCCTCCGCACATGAAGAGGAAGATCACCGACTTCGCCCGCGGCCGCAGATGGGGACCGCGGATGGCGTCCTTGATCTCGCCGGCCTCGGCGAAGAGCCCGCCCAAGGCCGCGCCGAAGAAGCCGCCGCCGGCGCGGAACAAGAAATCGCGCCGCGGGATCCGGCCGCCGGAAAGGTCTCGGGGATCACCGGACATAGATGGATTCGTCGAGGTTGAAGAGCAGCCAACAGAACGCCTTGAGCCGGCCGGCATCGCCTTCGAGGAAGGCCCCGGCCCGCTCGCGTTCCGACGCCGTAGAGGCACGCGCCAGCGTAAGGCGGTAGGCGAGATCGACGGCGCGGTCCAGGTCGCCGCCGGACTCGGTCCGCACGCGCTCGGCCAATCGGGAGGACGCCTCGTCGATCTCCGGGCTGTTCATCAGGAACAACGCCTGCGGGGCCGTGACCGTCTGGAGCCGCATCGGGCACGGCGCACGGCCGTCGTCCACGTCGAAGGTCTGGAGGAATCCCGGCGTCACGTCGCGGCTGGTGGAGAAACCGCGCACGATGTACATGCCGCGCCGCTTCATCGCCGGGTCCTTCGCGGCATCCTTCGGGGGAACGGCGGCATCTCCGCGACGCGGCTTGGCCTCGGGACGCGGCAGGTCGAAGGAAGGGCCGCCGACGCGCAGATCGAGCCGTCCCGCGGCGGCCTGGATGGAATCCCAGACCGGTTCCGCCTCCATCCGCCGCAACCGGAAATGCCAGAACGTGGTGTCGTCCGGATCGGCCTGCTGATCGGCGGACGTGTCCGGTCCGGCCTCCGAGGCCAATCGGTACGCCTGCGAGGTCACCATGAGACGGTGCATCGCTTTCATGCTGTGGCCTTGGCGCACGAACTCCGATGCCAGCCAATCCAACAACAGAGGCTGGGTCGGTTTGCCGCCCTGCTTGCCGAAGTCGCTCGTCTGGCGGTGCAGGCCTTCGCCGAAATGCCATCGCCAAAGGCGGTTCACGGCGACGCGCGCGAACAGCGGGTTCTCCGGCGCGGTGAGCCAGTCGGCGAACGCCTCGACGCGGCCTTCGCGCAGGTCCGGCGCACCCTTGGCGAACGGCCAGCCCGGACGTGCTTCGTGGTCCTTCTCCGGCCGCGACGGATCGCCGCTGGTAAGGATGTAGCTCTTCTCCCGCTCGCGCACGCGGTCCAATTCCACCGCGTGGAAGACCGGAAGCGCGGGCGCTCCGGCGCGACGGGCCTCGGCGTCCACCGCGTCGAGCTGCTTCTGCAGGTCGCGCGATCTTTGGCGGACGTCCTCGGGCAGGATCGCGTCGACCTTGTCGCCATCGATGCGGAGGATGGGGAAGTAGTCGTCGGCGATCTTCTGCTCTTCGGCCGTGCGGTCCTTCTCCATCCTCGGGCAGGATCGCGT
>JANNAJ010000599.1:0-12555 GCA_031384285.1 Verrucomicrobiota bacterium | reverse complement strand
GAAGCACTACCGCGCCCTGATCGACGAGTCGACCAAGCCCAAGGCGACGAAGTAGGACGACGCGATACGGGGCGGCGTCCACAGGTCCCGGCACCGCGTCGGGTGGTCCCGCGGATCCGAGTTGACTCACGGAAGAATGTTACCGGAGACGGGAGCCCGTCAGGGCTTCGTTGACTCACGATCGAGGTTACCGAGCGCAGTGAAGAAGTTCCGGAGCTTGTGCTCAACGGCATTCTTGAGCTCGAAAGGATCGAGGAGGGCATGTTCGGCCCGCAGCCGCGCCTTGGTCGCCTCCGGGGTGGTAGGGCAGTCCAAGAGCCGTTGATAGGGTGTCTGCGGTCTCCGTTCGTAGGTCTTCACCGTCTTGCCGTTCTTCTTCTCGCGCTTGGCCAGCTTGAAGGTGGGCCGGAAGTGGTTCTGGTACTGGCTCCATTCCCGGGCGTAGAGGTCGTTGAGCAGGGGCACCAGTTCGGGATGCCCGAAGCGTTCGTAGCCCAGCAATTGGCGCACATGGGTCCAGTTCTTCTGCTCGCAGTGGGCGTTGTCGTTCTTGCGGTAGGCCCGGCTGCGGGTCCACGGCACCTTCAGCGGCCGTCCCGTGAGGTATTCGTGCAGCGGCCAGTTGAGGAACTCGCTCCCGTTGTCGCTGTGGAAGCTGGTCATGACGAAGGGCACCCCGGCTTCGAGCTCCCTCATCTGGCCGAGGATGGCGTGGCTGCCCTTGTTCCACACCGCCCGGTTCTCCGTCCACCCGCTGGAGAGCTCGGTGAAAGTGAGCGAGTTCACGTAGTCCCCTGCCGTGGAGTCGTCGCAGTGCGCGACCGTGTCCACGGCCACGGTGCCGGGTCGGGTGGTGTCTGCCGGTCCGCCACGGGTGGGCACCTGGTGGCGCAGCAGCGTGCCCGGCCGGGTGGCACCGAGCCCCTTCTTGGGCTGCCCCACCCGGGCAGGACGCAGGAGCCGGTCGAGTTGCGCGGGGCTGATCGCCAGCAGCTTGGCCCTCACCGTGCCGGTCAACGCGCCGTGCCGGCGCTCGTAGTGTCCCAACCAGCCAGGCATCGCCGCCTTCAGCAGCTTGCCGCACAGCTGGTCGCTCGCCAGCCAGATCACCTTGATCACCGGCAGCAGCTCGGCCGCTCCATAGACCGGCTTGGGTCCAGGCCGCGTTTGGCTGCCCGGCGGACGCAGCGGACGTCCCAGCAGGCGCAACGCGCTCTTGCGATGGTAGCCGCAGGTGGCGCAGAACTCGTCGAGGATGCGCGTCTTATGCGGCCGGCCCGCACGTTGATAGCGGCCGTGGATCCGCGCGAGGGTCTCGCGCTTGGCGGATAGACTCATGTTCAGGGCTTCGGTAACCACGAACTTGAGTCAACGTTCCGTCAGCCTCCTCGGCCAACTCCCCGCCTCGGTAACCTTTATCCTGAGTCAACTCGCCGGACAGCCGGCCCGACGTTCTCACCCGTAAACCGTTTGACTCGCCCCGGCGCCGTCTTTAGCGTCCAAAAAAATAACTCCTATGTCAGAGCCCACTTCCCCGACCCCTCCGTCGCCCGAGACGGCCGCTGAGGCACCGAAGCCCGCGGATTCCGCCCAAAAGAAGCAGACGGTGCGCATCAGCCTGCCGCCGAAGCCCGCAGGCGGCCCGTCGATCAAGATCCCTGCTCCGGCCGCGGCTCCTGTCGGTTCCGCTCAGTCCGCGGCACCGGCCGCGGCTCCCGTCGCTGCCGCTCCTTCTGCGGCCGCTGCTCCCGCCGCGAAGTCGGCTCCGGCTCCCGCCGCCGCTCCGAGCCGCCCGGCCGCTCCCCCGGCGGCGCGTCCCGCCGCCGTGAGCATGCTTGACGTCGGCCTCGCGTTCGCGACGGTCCTCGTCGGGATTGCCATCGCCGTGATGATCTTCATCGAAGCCCCGAAAGGTTCCTGACCATGGCTGCTGCGAACATACTGACGGTCACCGGGGCCAATTTCGATGCCTCGGTCCTCAAGTCGAAGGTGCCCGTGCTCGTCGATTTCTGGGCGGAATGGTGCGGTCCCTGCCGCATGCTCGCGCCCTTGCTCGATGAGCTCGCCGGCGAGTACGACGGCAAGGCGTCCATCGGCAAGGTGAACGTGGACAACGAACAGGACCTCTCGGTCAAGTTCGGTATCTCCGGGATCCCGGCGCTCCTGATCTTCAAGGACGGCGAGGTCGTCGCCCAGATGGTGGGGATGCGCTCGAAGAAGGACCTCAAGGCCGCGATCGACACCGCGATCGCCGGCTGATCCCGGCACCGACGAGCAGGAGCTTTTCCTGCTTCCCAGGGACCGCCCGCGACGCAAGTCGCGGGCGGTCTTGTATCCGGGTCACTCCGTCTCCAGGGCCTTGCCGCCGTTGACTAGGAAGAGCACGGCCATCCGGACCGCGAGGCCGTTGGTGACCTGTTCGAGGATGACCGATTGGGGTCCGTCGGCGATATCGCCCTCGATCTCGACGCCACGGTTGATCGGGCCGGGATGCATGATGAGCGCGTCGGGTTTGACCCACTTCATCCGTGCCTGGTTCAGCCCGAAGAGCGCGGTGTATTCGCCCAGGCTCGGGAACATCGTCACCCGCTGGCGCTCGTGCTGGATGCGCAGGAGGTTGACCACATCGGCGTCGCGCAGGGCCTCTTCGAGGTCCCAGGTCACCCGGCAGCCGAACTGCTCGAAGACCTTGGGCACGAGCGTCGGCGGCCCGCAGAGCGTGACCTTCGCGCCGAGCTTGAGCAGCGCCCAGATGTTGGACCGGGCCACGCGGCTGTAGAGGATGTCCCCGAGGATGGTGACGTTCAGCCCGGCGACGCGGCCCTTGCGCTCGCGGATGGTGAAGGTGTCGAGCAGGCCTTGGGTCGGATGCTCGTGGGCGCCGTCGCCGGCGTTGATGATGTGGGCGCTGGCGAAGCGGGCGAGGTAGTGGGGCGCGCCGCTGGCGCTGTGGCGGAGGATGATGATGTCCGCGTTGAGCGCCTCGAGGTTGCGGATGGTGTCACGCAGGGTCTCGCCTTTCTTGAGCGAGCTGGCCTCGGCCGAGAAGTTGATGACATCCGCGCTGAGCCGGACCGCCGCGAGCTCGAAGCTGATGCGCGTGCGGGTGCTCGGCTCGACGAAGAGGTTCACGACCGTCTTGCCGCGGAGAGGAGGTACCCGCTTGATGGAGCGTCCGTTGATGGCCTTGAACGATCGCGCCGTGTCGAGGATGACGGTGAGCTCCTCGGCGGTGAGCGATTGCAGGTCGAGCAGATGTCGGCGGGTCCAGGTCATCTCAGCGGTCGGAAGTTCCAAGGTCGAAGGTCTGGGGTCGACCGAAAACACGGCACGACCTCGGGATCGGCGCGGACATCATCGGGCGTCCTCGATGACGACGGTGTCGTCGCCGCCGGTCTCGGTCAGCCGGACCTTGACGCGTTGGGTCGACGAGGTGGGGACGTTCTTCCCCACGAAATCGGCGCGGATGGGGAACTCGCGGTGTCCCCGGTCGACGAGCACGGCGAGTTGGACGCGCCGCGGGCGCCCGAGGTCGTGCAGCGCATCGAGCGCGGCCCGGATGGTCCGTCCGTGGAAGAGCACGTCGTCGACGAGCACGACCGTCCTGCCGGTGAGGTCGCAAGGGATCTCTGTCGGGCGCACCTCCGGCAACTGGTGCCAATCCAGGTCGTCGCGGTGCATGGTCACGTCGAGGATCCCGACCGGGACATCATGCCCGACGATGCGTCCGACCAGCGGTCCGAGGCGACGGGCCACGGCGACGCCGCCGCGCTGGATTCCGATGAGCACCACATCGGAGCCCGGGACGTTCCGTTCGGCGATCTCGTGCGCGATGCGGGTGAACGTGCGGGCGAGCGTCGCTGCGTCGAGGAGGACGGCGCTCAAAGGGGAGGGACAAGGGCCGGCACGCGGGCGCGGGCGGGCGGCCTGTCGAAGGTTGTGTCGGGTCGGTTCATCGCGCCTTCACCGGCTCTCGGTCCGATGTCAAAGCAGCCGTCTCGCGGCGGCGTTCAGGTCAGGGCCGCTGGTTGCTGCCGTGCCCGCCGCCAACCAGCGCGGTGATGGGAGATCCAGTCCACGAGAGCGCGCTCGAAACCGATGTCGTGGCCCACCTTCTCGGACTCGATCCATTTGTGCTTGAGGATCTCGTCCTTCTCCGCTTGGAACTCCCGGTAGAGGGTCGTGTTCAGCAGAAGCGCGCGCGCTTCGCGCTTCGGATCGGATTCAGTGCCCATAGGACAAACGAAAGGTCTGTGTCACGGCACGGTAACGGGGACGCCGAGGGAGTAAACGCCATTTTTGGGAACGCCATCGGGCGGGGCGGACGTCTGGCTTGTCGCATCGGCACGGGCGCGCGATAAACGTCCGTGCTCGCCTCGTCGCTGCGCGGTCTCCTCCTGCTTTGCCTCGTCGTATCCTCCGGCGCGGGACCGCTCGCGGCCGACCTGCGCAAACCGGCCCTCCGCCACGTCCTGCGCGCCGCCCAGACCTGGCATCTCGATCCGCCGGACAGCTCGAGGTTCGACGCCTCGGCGTTGCTGATCCAACCCGACGGCTCGTTGCTCACCGTGAACGACAAGGTTCCCGGTATCTTCCTCATCGGCTTCGGCAAGGACGGGACCGCCCGGCTCACGGTGATGCCCGGTGCTTTGACGCCTACGCAACTGGCTCCCTTCGCTACCGCGAAACATGGTCCGTACGACTGCGAGGGCCTTGCGCGCGACGACGACGGCCGCATCTACATCTGCGAGGAAGGCGACCGATGGATCCTCAGGTTCGACCCGCGGTCGGGCACGGTCGAGCGCCTGCCCATCGATTGGAGCCCGGTGAAGCGGTGGTTCGGCAGCGACCGGAACGCGAGCTTCGAGGGCATCGCGGTCGGGGGAGGCGTCCTGTACGTCGCGAACGAGCGGGAGGTCGGCCGCATCATCACCGTCGACCTCGCCACGATGAAGGTCGTGGACAGCTTCCAGGTCACGCCCATCGGCAATCCCGCCCGCGATGTCCACTACTCCGACCTCTGCTGGGCCGATGGCGAGCTGTGGGTGCTGTGCCGCGAGAGCCGTTGCGTGCTCCGCGTGGATCCGCGGACCCGGCGTGTCCTCGCGCAGTTCGACTATCTGGAGCTGGAGACCTCGCGACCGAACGCCTATGCGCATCCGTATCCCACCGGGTTCGTGGAAGGCTTGGCCGTGGATGCCGAGAACATCTGGCTCATGGTCGACAACAACGGTTTCCCGCGCGTCGTCGACGCGGACGACCGCCGTACGACCCTCTGGCGCTGCCCCCGGCCGGACCGGTCCGTTCCGAAGAAGTAGCCGGGATGTGGCCGGCATCGGCAGGCCCGGTCGCCCGCCCTCGGCCGCCCGGCCAGGAATTCCTTCTTCATCCACCTCCACCCCTCGCCTAAGGTCGTTCTCCCGCTATGGAAAAAACCGCACTTCTCTTCGCCGGCCAAGGTGCACAGGCCGTGGGCATGGGCAAGGACCTCGCCGCCGCGTACCCGTCCGCCCGGGCGCTGTTCGACCGCGCCGACGCCGTGCTCGGCTACGACCTCGCCGGCATCTGTTTCGACGGCCCCGAGGCCGAGCTGACCAAGACCGAGAACGCGCAGCCCGGTATTTACCTGGTGAGCTGGGTCGCGTTGGCGCTGCTCCAGGAGCGGGTGCCGGGTCTGGAGTTCCAAGCGACGGCCGGGCTTTCGTTGGGCGAGTTCACGGCCCTCGCCGCGGCCGGGGCGATGAGCTTCGAGGACGGCCTCAAGGTCGTGCGGTTGCGCGGGCGTTTCATGCAGGAGGCGTGCGAGGCGACGCAGGGCGGCATGGCGGCCATCATCGGCCTCGACGAAGGTCCGACCCGTGAGGTGTGCGAAGCGACCGGCGTGACGCTCGCGAACCTGAACTGCCCCGGCCAGATCGTGATCTCCGGCGCCGCCGACAAGATCCCCGCCGCCGTCGAGGCCGCGAAGGCGAAGGGCGCCAAACGCGCGATCCCTCTGGTGGTCGCCGGAGCCTATCACTCCCCGCTCATGGCGGGCGCGCAGCCCAAGCTCGCCGCGGCGCTCGCGGCGGTAGCCCTCCGAGCGCCGACAGTCCCGGTCATCGCCAACGTCACCGCCCTGCCTCACGGCGGCCCCGGCGAGATCGCGTCGCTGCTCGTGGACCAGGTGACGTCGTCCGTCCGGTGGGAAGCCTCGATCCGGCATCTCTTGGCGCAGGGCTTCACGCGGTTCATCGAGCTCGGGCCGGGCACCGCGCTCACCGGTTTCCTCAAGCGGATCGACAAGACCGTCCCGGTGCTGAACGTCGCCGATGTGGCCAGTCTGGAAGCGACGGTGAAGAGCTTGACCTCTGGATCCTGAGCCGCCGGTCCGCCATCCGGAGAAGCCGACCGCGAGGATCGCGCAGTTCCGGCGTTGACGGCCGGGCTGCTTCCTTCGGACGTTCGGCCCGTCCATGAGCACTCTCGCCAACCAGATCGCCGTCGTCACCGGCGCCGGCCGCGGCATCGGCCGCGCCATCGCTCTCAAGTTCGCCGCTGCCGGAGCGGATGTCGTCTGCGTCTCCCGCACCGCGGAGAACTCGGAGAAGGCCGCCGCCGAGGTCCGCGCGCTCGGCCGCCGGGCCTGGGCCTTCGCGGTGGACGTCAGCGATCCCGCGGCGATCGCCGCCGCGGCGGAGAAGATCCTCGCCGAGACCGGCCGGGTGGACGTTCTGGTGAACAACGCCGGCGTCACCAAGGACGGCCTCCTGATGCGCATGAGCGAAGCCGATTGGGACACCGTGCTCGACACGAACCTCCGCGGTGCGTTCCTGTTCACCAAGGCCTTCACCCGGACGTTCCTCAAGCAGCGCGGCGGACGCATCATCAACCTCGCGTCCGTCATCGGCCTCATCGGCAACGCCGGCCAGTGCAACTACGCGGCGAGCAAGGCGGGCCTGATCGGGTTCACCAAATCGGTGGCCAAGGAGTTCGGGTCCCGGGGCGTCACCTGCAACGCCATCGCGCCGGGATTCATCGCGACGGACATGACCGCCGCGCTGGACGACAAGCTCAAGGAGGCGCTCCTGAAGCAGATCCCGCTCGGGTCGCTCGGCGAGCCGGACGACATCGCCGAAGCGGCGCTCTATCTCGCCGGACCGGGCGGTCGTTACGTCACCGGGCAGGTGCTCACCGTCGACGGCGGGATGGTGATGTGACGGGATTTTTTGATGGAACGAGGCTTGACGCCTAGTTCCCACGCCCCTAGACAGGCCGCGCAAAACAAACACGGAAATATGGCTGCTGAAAAATCCATCGACCAACGCATCAAGGACATCATCGTCGAACAGCTCGGCGTCAACGCCGACCAGGTGACGCCCGAGGCCAAGTTCATCGAGGACCTGGGCGCGGATTCCCTCGACACCGTCGAGCTGGTCATGGCCTTGGAAGAGGAGTTCTCGATCGAGATCGCGGACGAGGAAGCCGAGAAGCTCCAGAGCGTCGGCGATGTCATCAAGTACATCGAGGAGATCCAGAAGTAACCCGTCCCAGCCGTTCCCGCGAAGGCAGCCGGCAAGAACCGGCTGCCTTTTGTTTTCCCGCGGGAAGGTGCCCGGGCGCACCCATTTTTCCTTTGCCCCGGGGAGCCCTTTTCACGGCTAATCCACGCCTAAACGTATGAGCTCATGGTCTGACCGTCGCGTCGTCGTCACCGGCATCGGCTGCGTCTCCAGCCTCGGGTCCGACCCGGACACGCTCTGGAAGAACATCCTCGCCGGCCAGTGCGGGATCGACCGCGTCGCCGCCTTCGACATCAGCGCCTACGACTGCCAGATCGCGGCCGAGGTGCGGGGCTTCGACCCGACGCCGGCGTTCCCCGGTCCGAAGGAGGTCCGCCGGACCGATCGGTTCACGCATTTCGGCGTCTATGCCGGCTGGGGCGCGCTCAAGGATTCCGGGCTCGACCTCGAGAAGGTCGACCGCGACGAGGTCGGCGTCTTCCTCGGTTCCGGCATCGGCGGCCTGCACACGACGGAGGAGCAGCACAAGATCCTGCTCGCGAAGGGGCCCGGCCGCGTGTCGCCCTTCATGATCCCGATGCTCATCCTGAACATGGCGTCGGGGCTCTTCTCGCTCTACCACAAGCTGCGCGGCCCCAACTTCGCCACCTGCTCCGCCTGCGCGACCGCCACGCACGCCCTCGGCGAGGCGTGGGCCACGATCAAGCGCGGCGACGCGAGCGTGATGTTCGCCGGCGGCACCGAGGCCACGGTCGTGCCGCTCGGCATGGGCGGCTTCGCGGCGATGAAGGCCATGAGCACCCGCAACGCCGAGCCGAAGCGCGCCTCGCGCCCGTTCGACCGTGATCGTGACGGCTTCGTGATGGGCGAAGGCGCCGCCGTGCTGGTCCTCGAGGAGCTCGAGCACGCCAAGAGGCGCGGTGCCCGCATCTATTGCGAGGTCTTGGGCTACGGCAACACCGCCGACGCGAACCACATGACGGCGCCCGATCCCGAGGGCGAAGGCGCCGGACGGGCGATGAAGATGGCTTTGCGCCACGCGGGCCTTCGTCCCGACCAGGTGGATTACATCAACTGCCACGCGACGAGCACGCCGGTCGGCGATCTCTGCGAGGTGAAGATGATCAAGCGCGTCTTCGGCGACCACGCCTACAAGCTCGCCGCCAGCGGCACCAAGGGCGCCACCGGGCACATGCTCGGCGCGGCGGGCGCGATCGAGATGGCCATCTGCTGCAAGGCGGTCGAGGCACAGGTCGCGCCGCCGACCATCAACCTCGACAACCCGGACCCCGAGGCCGACCTCGATCTCGTCGCCCACACGCCGCAGGAGCGCAAGATCGACGTCTTCGCCAACAACTCGTTCGGGTTCGGCGGGCACAACGCCATCATCGTCGGACGCCGCTTCGTCGGCTGAGACACCACGGAGCGCGGACGGTCACCTCCGCGCGAAGGGCGGCCTCACGAGCGCCGCTGGCGGATCCCACCGGTCCGCGCTCCTGCGCCACGGCTCATTCCCGCAAGCGGATCGGCTTGGTGTCGCGGTTCTCCAGGAGCCGGGCGAAACGCCGCCTCATCTCCGCCGCTCCGTCGCTTCCGACCAATGTCGCGCTCGGCAGCGCGCTACTGGTCTTCGCATCGAGGCGTCCACGCCATGTCGCCCAGATCGCGTCCCGCACTCCGAGCGCCGAGGTCGGAGCGACGGTGTAGTCGTAACCCGGTGGCGATGTATCCCCGGATTGCTTGAGCGAGCGTTCGGCGACGCAGCGTACGGCCGCGTACGGGTCTTCCATGAGCTGTGAGAGGACCGGCGCGACCCAAGCCTTGCCCGACGTCGCCAACGCCGGTTCCCAACCCAGATGCCAGGCGATCAGCGCGCGCTGGCCCGCGTCGCCCGACAGGGCGAGCCGGACCGAATCGGCGACCTGCGCCTGTTCCTCCGTGAGCTTCGGCGCCGGCTGCCGGTACCACTTCTCGAGATGCCCGGCGGTCCATCCGAGCGTCCGGTCGAGATGGCATAGGTTGCACGCGTTGGGCCGTCCGGTGGCCAGCTCCACCGCCACCCTCGGGCTGCTGATCTCGTGGCTGCGGATGGCCTTGAGCACGCCGTAGGTGGTGTGCGGCATGTGGCAATTCTGGCAATCGCTGCCGCTGGAACCGTCGGCGTGGTGCGTGTGGGCCGTCAGTTTCGCCGGGTCGCGGAGCGGTTCGTGGCACTGGGTGCAGGAACGGTTGCCGCTCCGGTTCTTCGCCAACTGGTCGTCGGGCTCGCCGGAATGGAGCGAATGGCAGGAGATGCACGTGAACTTGTCGCCGGCGTAGCAGGGCGACTCGATGAGCCCGTTGTGCTCGCGCCCGCTCACGCGGACCATGCCGTCCGGCCAGAAGAAATCGCGCATCAGGTCGGGGTTGCCCGCGAGCACCTTCTGGAGCCATGGCTGCCGGTCGATCTGGCGCGGCCGGATGATCGGCGTGGTGGCTTCCAGGTCGTCGCCCGGCCGGTAGCGGAAGCCGTTCTGCGACCAGCCTTCGTTGCCGTCGTACCACTTCATCGAGTGGCAGAAGGCGCACACCTGGGCGGAGCGCTTCGGGTCGAGCTTCTCGGGCTGGATGATCCCGTGGTCGAAGCCGGCGACCTTGGTGTCCTTGCCCGTCTTCTTCGCGGCCAGCTCGATCGCGGTGTGCCGGTCCGCCGGTCCGTGGCACGCCTCGCACGAGATGCCGAACTCGGCCACGCGGGTGTCGAAGGACCGGTTCGCCCGGTCCATGTGCGGCTCGGGCCCGGTCGTGTGGCAACGGTTGCAGACGATGTTCCAGACCTCCGACCGGTGGACCATGTCGGGCGGGCGGATGAAGGTGGAATTGCGCGGGACCCAGCGTTGCTCGGGGATCAGCCAAGTGAACGGGAACCCGACCTGGGTGTTGCCTGCGCCGTTCGGCACCCAGAAGACCTGCATGTGGTGCGAACCGGTCACCAGACCGAGCCGGGCCTCGACCGCTTCTGGCGCCGCGGCTTCAGGGCCGGTGACGGCGACCTTCTCCATCCGGACCCAGAACTCGTTGCTCCTCTGGCCCAGGGTGAAACGGGTGTTGTCGTTGGTGAGCACGACCCCATCGAACTTCGCCTGCACCGCGCCGGGCACCGCCAGCTGCGTCATGGTGCGGTGATAGCTGCGGTGCCAACTGGCATGCTGGTCCGCGTGGCACTCACGGCACGCCTCGGACCCGATGTATCCCGGCACCTTGCCTACCCGGGGAAGCACTTCCTCGAAACCATCCGTCTCCGCCACGGCGACGGCCGCCGGAACGGGTGCCGCGGTCGCGGGGACCTGCGGCGCGGCGGCGCCCGGCGAAGGCTCCCGGGAACACCCGGCAAGCCACGACACCAAGAGCGCGAACCCGAACCGGATGGTCCACCGCAAGTGCATGGCCGCAGCCTGCGTCGGCCCGGGGCCGATGGCAACCCGACGCCACGGGGACCTGCTTTCCGGGTCACCACGGGGACATCGCCTTGAAGCTCCGGCCCCGGGCCGGAAACCGGTTTACAGGACGACTTTTGCACCGGCAGTCTCCGGCCCGAAAACATCCCGGAGAGCGTCCACCCAGCTTGGAGCCGAACCTTTTGGGTGGAGCGCTGGGGCGCGGGACATCCAATCCCGGGATCACGACGAGAACTGATCCGTGACCTCCCATCCCTCGCACCTCGTCCTCGCCTTCGCCCTTGCTGCTTCCGCCGTCGCCTGGGATCCCGCCGCGCGGGCCGAGGATGAGCTGAGCTTGGGGGTGCGGACCACCGCGCCGCTACCCCCGGCCGACCAGCGCGCGAAGTTCAAGCTGCCGCCCGGGTTCGAGATCCAGCTCGTGGCCGCGGAGCCGGACATCAACAAACCCTTCAACCTCGCCTTCGATGCCACCGGAAGGCTGTGGACGACGACCAGCATCGAGTATCCGTGGGCCGCGCCGACCAACCGCGTCGGGCGCGACCGGTTGATGATCTTCGAGGATTTCGGTCCCGACGGACGCGCGCGGAAGGTGACCGAATTCGCCGACGGCCTGAACATCCCCATCGGCGTCTATCCTTTCCGTTCCCGTAGCAGCCGAGGTGACGAGGCTCCATCTGCCAATCCGCAATCCAGTCAGAGCCTCCTCACGTCGGCTGCTACGAACGAAACTTGGAAGGCCGTCGTCTGGAGCATCCCGAACATCTGGCTCTTGGAGGACACGGACGGCGACGGGAAGGCCGACAAACGCACCGTGCTCTACGGCCCCTTCGACCACACCCGCGACACGCACGGCAACCAGGCCAGCTTCCGCCGCGGCTTCGACGGCTGGCTCTACGCCACGCACGGCTACAACAACGATTCCCAGGTCAAAGGCCGTGACGGCCACGAAGTCCATCTCAACTCCGGCAACACTTACCGCATCCGGCTCGACGGTTCACGCATCGAGCATCACACCCACGGCCAGGTGAATCCCTACGGACTCGCCTTCGATCCCTTCGGCAACCTCTTCTCCTCCGACTGCCACAGCGAACCCATCTACCAGCTCCTCGCCGGCGGTTACTATCCCAGCTTCGGCAAGCCCCACGACGGACTCGGCTTCGCGCCCAAGATGATGGAGAAGCCGCGCGGCTCGACCGCCATCGACGCCATATCCATCTACGCCGACGACCTCTGGCCCGCCGAATTCCACGGCAACATTCTCATCGGCGACGTGATGACCAGCCGCATCTATCGCGACCGCGTCACCGAGGAAGGCTCCACCCGCACCGCCCGTCCGATGCCCGACTTCGTGACCACCGACGACCCGTGGTTCCGCCCCGTGGACACGACGCTCGGCCCAGACGGCGCGCTCTACATCGCCGACTTCTACAACAAAATCATCGGCCACTACGAAGTCCCGCTCACCCATCCCGGTCGCGACCGCACGAGCGGGCGGATATGGCGGGTCGTCTATCGTGGTGGTGATGGACAACTCAAACTTCGGCCTCAATCAAACTTCGCGAAGGCATCCATCGAAGAACTCATCGCGGAACTCGGCTCGCCAAATATGAAGC
>JANNAJ010000580.1:0-6124 GCA_031384285.1 Verrucomicrobiota bacterium | reverse complement strand
CCACAACGGCCCGGTTCTATCGGCTGATCCAGGTGCCGTGAGGCGTATCGGATTTCGCCGGGGGCCCGCTCGGACCTTGTCGCGAAGGCAAACCAATCCAGATGGGTCGTATCGGCGGTACTTTGAATCGAGACGATAACGGAGTGTTTCGCCTCTGCTGTCCTGATTTCCGTCCGCCGCTTCGGATCAACGGTCCCCTCCCCTCATCACCAGGTCGCGACCGAGGCGGCGGCGAAGACCTTCTCGACGAGAGCGGCGTAGTCCGGCTCCGGGGCGGTGAGGTCGACGACCTCGACCGCGTTCTCCGGGACGTCGCGCTGCCCCTCGATCAAAGCGGTGACCAGGTCGTCGGCGGGACGGGTGAGGATGTGCAGCTTCGTGGTCATCGCGTTCAGAAGCGGAGGACGCTCTCGGATGCGGCCGCGAGCTCGGCGAGCCGCGCGTCGTCGATCGCTTCGAAGGCGACCGGCGGATCGCCGAGTCCGTCGAGCTCGGCCGCGCCCCGTTGCACGAGGACCGGCCCGCCCGATCCGGCGACGATGGGCAGGTAGCGCGTGAAGTTGTCCTCGTCGACCAGGTCGTCCACCCATTCGCCGAGCGCCAACACCGCCGGGCCCCGGAGATAGAGCGTGACGTCGGCCTTCTTCCATGTGCCGACACCGGCCGCGATGCGGATGGCCTCGGCCGGTCGCGCGCTGGTGCGCGGATCGCTGGTGACGAGGACGAGGACGCGCGGGTTCATGTCAGTTGAAGCTCACGAAGCGTCCCGTGCCGGCGACCAGATCGCTCACGACCGTCAACCCGGCGAACACCGCCGAGTCGTCGAGCGGGATCCCGTGGCGGTGCGCCCCGTAGGCGCAGGCGTAGAGCTTGAGGCCGGCCGGGCGCAGGGCCTGCAGGTCCGCGCGACGCACGCCCCGGACGGCTTCGTCGATGCAGTAGAGGTAGACGTCGCATCCCGCGGCGAGCGCGGCTTCCGCGAACTTCACCCCGTGCGTGAACGACGGACCGTCCGGATCCCCGGACAGCAGCATCCCCAGTTTCTTTCCCGCGACCGACATCGGAGGAGAGATAGCCGTCCGCCGCATCGGCACCAAGAGCGGATCCGATCCCGTCCGCAAAACCATTGCTAGCGGAGCGCCGGCCGTCCCAAGCTCAGCGCCGGTGAAGACGCCTCCCAAACCCGTTTCGCCCGCCTCTGCCGCCCGTGCGAAGCCCGTTGCGCGGAAGGGTCCGTCCAAGAAGGCGGCCGTGGTGACCTCGGCGGTTCCGGACCTTCTGCGGACGCCGGCCCCAAAGCCCGCCGCGGCACCCGCTGACATCCCCGCCGACGCGAAACCGGTGCGTCGGTTGTCCAAGGTTCCGCCGCGACCGGTCAAGAAGGTCGCCGCCGGATCCGTGCCCCCTCCTGTCGCTCCGGGAACTTTGCAACGTCCCGCCGCTCCATCCGCGTCCAAGATCGCCACGGTGAAGCGCGGCATCGTACCGGTCGATGCCGGAGCGAGCTCCAGGAAACCTTCGTCGGCACGGCTTCCGGCGGAGGTAGCGGTGCTGGAAAGGACATCGGGGCCTGATTCCGTTCGGGCCGCTGAACGACCCAAAAAATCAACGGAGGCTTCCGCCGCGCAGCCTGGTGTTCCTCCGCCCGCTGTCCGCAAACCGGCGGCCCGGAGATCCTCCGCGCGAGGACCGGTCCCCGTCGTCCCGGATGCGGCTCCGGTCGCCGTGCCGGCAAAAACTTCCGACATGCCCGGCCCCGTGGACCGCTTGGAGCCTGCTTCGGTCCCGAGGCCAGCAAAGCTGCGTCCCGCAGCGATCCCTGACCTGCCCCCGATCCCTCCCATCCTGTTGGAGGACGATCCCGCCGCCGCTCCGCGGGTCCGGACGATCCTGGCCGTCGAGAACGGCAACCCATCGGCGACAGACGACCTCGTTCCATCGGGTGAGTTGCCGAGTCCGGTGGCCGGCGCCGTGCCTGCCGTGGTCGGTACGACATCGGTGCCGACACCCGCGGTTCCCTTCCCGTCGAGCGGAGCGCTCTGGTTGACGGCACGTGATCCGTTCTGCGTCTGCGCCCATTGGGAGATCGACGAAGAATCGGCCCATGCCTACGCCGCCGCGAAAGGCCTTGGAAGTTGGCGGCTCCGCGTGTGGAACGGTCCGGTCGGCGGGTGGCTCGTGGGCGACCAACCGCTGGCGGTCGGGGTATCGCACCGTTTTGTGCCGGTGCTTTTGCCCGGTACCGCGTACGTCGCGGAGATCGGCTTCCTCGGCGGCGACGCATCTTGGAGCGGTCTCGTGGTCAGCCGCCCGGTGACGACCCCGCCCGACGGTGCCTCGGACGAGACGACGGTGGCGTTCGCCACCGTGCCGCGGGAACCGGTCACACCGGAGACCTTGCGCAGCGCCCCGCCGGACCATCCGGGCGCGGCTTCGAGGTCGCGTTCCCGCGCGGCGGGCTCGTCGTTGCCGGATGACGTGGACACCAGACACCTCACGGAGTTCGTCTGGCGCGAGATGCGGCGATCTGCGCCGGGAAACTCCGGCGTCATCTCCGAGTTGGTCTCGGAACAGGTCGTCCGCACGAACCTCGTCCCGGTCGGTGCACCGATGCCGGATGCGGGGGGGGCGGATGGTCATGACTGCGCGACCGATGCGTGCGGCCTGCCGTCGAGCGAGGCCATCGCTTCGTCCGCTCCCGAGAAGTCCCGCGGGTTCTGGTTCAAGGTGAACGCCGAGGTCGTGCTCCACGGCAGCACCGAGCGCGACGCGCGGGTCACCATCGGCGGACGCCCCGTGGAACTGCGCGAGGACGGCTCGTTCTCGTTCCGGTTCGCTTTGCCCGACGGCGAGTTCCGGTTGCCGGTCATCGCGGTCGACGCCACGGGCGCGGATGGACGGTCCGCGATCGTGACCTTCCTCAGGTCGACTTCGATCGGAGGCGACGTCGGGGTCGAGCCGATCGATCCGGCGCTGCGTCCTCCGACGCCCGAGGCGATCGCCTGAACCGTTGCTGCACCGGCACCGGCACCAGAATCATCGCCCCGCAAGGATTCAGACCAGACCCGACGTCTCGGGGAAGCCGCAGACGATGTTCAGGCTCTGCACCGCTTGGCCGCTGGCGCCCTTCACGATGTTGTCCTCGGCGCTCATCACGATGAGGCGCCCGGTGCGCGCGTCGAGCCGCCAAGCGAGCTCGAGCGTGTTGGTGCCGACGACGTTCTTGGTGTCCGGCAACGCCTTGCCTTCGAGTACGCGCACGAACGGTTCGGCGGCGTATGCGGCGCGGTAGCACTCGGCGATCCGCTGGTCGAGATCGGCCATCTCCGCGGCCGTCGCGAAGTGCTTCGCCGGCGCGAGATAGAGCGTGGTGTGGATGCCGCGGTTCACCGGGATGAGGTGCGGCGTGAACTGGACCGTGACCGGACCGTCCGCCGCGATGCCGAGTTCCTGCTCGATCTCGGAGAGGTGCCGGTGCTTGGGCACGCCATAGGCGCGCACGCTCTCGTTGCACTCGCAGAAGAGGTAGTCCACGTCCGCCTTGCGGCCCGCGCCGCTCACGCCGCTCATCGAATCGGCGATGATGCCGCTGGGTTTGATCAGCCCGGCCCGGAGCAGCGGCAGCGTCGGCAACAGGATGCTCGTGGGATAACAGCCGGGCGAAGCGATGAGCGTCGATTCGCGGATCTGGTCGCGGTACACCTCGGGCAGCCCGTAGACGGCCCGGGCGAGCAGGTCCGGCGCGGGATGCGCGTGGGCGTAGAACTCTTGGTACACCGCGGCGCTGCGGAGACGGAAATCGGCGCTGAGGTCGATCACCACGCGTCCCTCCGCGACCAGCGGCACCGCGAACTCGGCCGACACGCCGTGCGGCAGCGCGAGGAACACCACGTCTGCCTCTGCCGCGAGCGCGGCGACATCGGGCTCGGTGAACTTCAGCGTCCTCGAGCGCGGATGCCCGGCGAACTTCGGGAACACCTGCGCGATCGTCTGGCCGGCGCTCTGACGCGAGGTCACCGCGACGAGTTCGGCATGAGGATGGGATAGCAGGAGCCGGACGAGCTCCTCGCCGGAGTAACCGGAGGCACCGACGATGGCGACACGGACGGGGGAGTTGGGAGTGCGCATGGGCAGGTCGTTCGTTCAGGAGTGTCCGCGGGCGGCCGCCCGCTTGTAAACATCGGGGTCGAGCTTCTCCATGTGGCGATCCGGATGCGCCAACGCGGTGAAGCCCGACGGCGCGTAGAGCGCGTGGGCATCGCGGGTGACGAGCCCGCAACGACGCAGGCCCTGCAGGTCCGGATGGCTCCAGACACAACGCATCAACCACCGCCCCAGGCCGCGACCGCGCCAGGCCTCGAGCACGTGGACGTCGCAGAGATAGGCGAACGTGGCCCGGTCGGTCACGACCCGCGCGAAGCCGATCTGCTCGGCACCGGCGAAGAGCCCGAAGCAGAGCGAATGGAGCAAGGCACGCTCGACGACCTCGATGGGGATGCCCGCCGCCCAATAGGAGGTCGTCAAGAAACGGTGGACGACACCGGCATCGATACGCGCCGGATCGGTGGAGACCTCGAACTCGTGGTGGCGCCAGCTCGCGTGCATAAAAAAACCCCGCCGGTGTGGACCAGCGGGGCTTTGTCGATCCTTGTCGGATCAGCGCTTCGAGAACTGGAAGCGTTTGCGGGCGCCCGGCTGACCGTACTTCTTGCGCTCCTTCATACGAGGATCGCGGGTCAACAGGCCTTCGGCGCGGAGGAGGGGCTTGAAAGCGACGTCGCTCGACAGCAGCGCGCGAGCGATGCCGTGGCGGGTGGCTCCGGCCTGGCCGGCGGGGCCGCCGCCGTGGACGTTGATCTTGACGTCGAACTTGCCGGCGGTGGCGGTGCTCACGAAAGGCTGCTGGACGGACATCCGCTGCGACTCGAGGGGGAAATACACCTCGAACGGGCGTTTGTTCACCGTGATCTTGCCGGTGCCGGGGGAGATGCGGACGCGCGCGACGCTGGTCTTGCGGCGGCCGGTGCCGATGAATTCAACTGCTTGTGCCATGGTTCGGTAGGGATCGGGGTTCAGCCGGCGTACGCCATCGTCTCCGGGTTCTGCGCCGTGTGCGGATGGACCCCGCCGACGACGACCTTGAGCTTGGTGAGGAGCTGGTCACCGAGGCGGTTCTTCGGGAGCATGCCTTTGACGGCGTGCATCACGAGACGCTCGGGGTGCGCGGCGCGCACCTGCTGGACGGAGCGGTACTTCTCGCCGCCCTTCCAACCGGAGTAGCTCATGAACGTCTTGTCGGTCTCTTTCTTGCCGGTCAGGACGATCTTCTCGGCGTTGACGACGACCACGAAGTCGCCGGCATCGAGGTGCGGGGTGAAGATAGGTTTGTCTTTGCCGCGCAGCGCGTCGGCGACTTGGACGGCCAGACGGCCGAGGACGGCGCCCTCCGCGTCGATCACGCGCCACTTGCGCCGTTGCACGTCCACTTTAGGCAGAAAAGTTTTCATCAGTTTCCCAAACAAAGGAGCGGGATGTGTATCAAACGGAGGTTTCGGGTCAATCGCTTTCTTCCGGCACAACGCATTCTTTTGCGAAGTCGACGATCGCGACAACGCGATGTCCCCGCAAAAGCCATGCTCCGCGGGGCCGACCCGAGGCCCGAAAAATCCTAGGACAGCCGCGAGGGTCGACCCTTTTCCGCGGCCGGCCGGACCGGGTGCATCCCGCGCCGACGACGCAGGGTCCGACCGAGGAGCCGCCAAGGCATGCGCAACGTCGCGTCGGCACCTGTCCGAGGAAACCTGTCGTCGGGATTGCTCCGTGGGATCTCCAGAGCGCCCGAAACTGATCCGTCGACCGGACCAAAACATCGGAGGATCCCGACAAACCCTTCCGGCCACATCCGCGGCGAAGGGTGCCGGTCGCGCCGCGACGGCAGTTGCTGGCGCGGTCCAAGGAGGCCATCGCCGCCCAGGAAGCGGTCTTGTTCTGGACCATGAGAGGACGGCAGTTCTCGATACCACACGGTCACCACAGCGATCGGGACCCCGGCTTCGCCGTCACGACAAACGGCGTGCATCGACCACGAGCCCCGGATAGAATCCGCCCCTCAATCCATTCCACA
>JANNAJ010000573.1:0-1702 GCA_031384285.1 Verrucomicrobiota bacterium | reverse complement strand
CCACAACGTGCCGTTATACCAAGTCGGTGTGATCTCTTTTCGGGCCGTTGGCGGGTCGCCCCCGCAACCCGCTCGGCTTGCAGGGCAAGCCGCCCACAACATGAAGCCGAGTTCTGCCGGTATCCACCAAGAGTCGGTATGAGCCCATACCACCCAGACCTCTACTGCATCGTTCCGGCTCAGAGATTGTCTGCCACTGCGGGCTGACCAAGTAGGACAGGCTTCCAGCCTGTCTGTCTTGGGCTTCCAGCCCGTAGTATTGCGACCACGGCGCCGAGCTAGAAGCCCCACGAGAGACAGGCCGGAGGCGCTGTCCTACTTTTCAGACAGGCTCAGCGCGGTCCGGTGGGCCAGATCCAGTCGCCGGCCGTCACGACGGGATCGCGGGAGGTCTCGTCGGACCGGCCGCCTTCCGAGAGGACCAAGGTGCCCCCGTCGTCGAGACCGTCCACCCCGACCGAGTAGAGCTTGAAGGTCCCGTCCGCGGCGTGGACGTAGCGCAAGGGCTCACCGGTCATCGGGTCGGTCGGCACGCGGTCGAGGAAGCGCGGCACCAACTCGGCGAGCGCCGCAGGATGGCCGCCGGTCGCGAGGCGGTGACGCTCCAAGGCACAAGCTGTCAGCGCCATATGGAGCTGTGCTTGGCCGCGCAGCAGCGTGGAGACGCCGCGGCGCAACGGCTTGTGGGTCCCGAACTGGTCCACGATGAAGCGATACGGGTGCACCCGGTAATGGGGCATCGGAATCTCAACCGCGAAGTTCGTCGCACCGCGGGTGCCGTTCCAGGCCGTGAAGTTGGCCACCTCCTGGCGGGTGGTCTCCACGGCGCTGATTTGGTTCTGATAGAACCAACCGGAGGGTCCGTGGCGGATGAGCCAAGCGCCCAACTCAATCTGGTCCGGCGGGATCTCATCCCCATCTGGCCTGCCCGCGAAACCAGACCGGAACATCTCGGCGAGGTCCTCGCGCTCTTTCGCGCTCGCCGGGACGATATCCGGAACCATGTGGCATCGGAGGATGCGCGGCACGTCCGCCAACAGATCGGTCGCGCGCAGCCGACGCGAGAGCTCGGCAAGTTGTGGTTCCGTCCAGCGATGGTCGATGCCCCCCTCCCAGATCGGTTGCAACGCGCTGTCCCAGGCCGCCGCCCGGACCAAATGGCAGATCATGAACGGTTCGTCGCGCATCATCTCCGCGATACGCATCGCCAAGAGCGTGTCCGCGAACGCGCCGTCGACCTGGCCGACAGACAAGCGGGCGGTGGCCCGGAGCTTGAGCACGTCCGTGAGCTTCTTCGCTTGCGACAAGTGGGGAAGCAAGATGCCCCAGGCCGGACGCTGCCCGTATTGCACCGGGAAGCGGTCCAGCGGCCGGCGGACCGCCTCGACCGCCAAGGCATCGAGCTCCACGCCCACGAGGCCGAGGGCGAGCAACACGTCCTCCGCCGGCGTTCCGGGAGTAGCCGGAACCGGGAAGGTGAACGCGTCGCGGAACTCGGCCTCGGTGAGGTTGGTCCCCACTCCATAGCGCGCGGCCAGATCCGGCGGCAGCGGGCGCATCTGCGGAAAACCGGGCACCACCCGGTGGGTCGTGGCGGTGACGGCATTGGTCGGTATCGACAAGCCATAGCGCTCGGCCAACACGGGATCGATGCCAGTTGGTTTCGGCGGCTTGGGAGTTCTGACCTCCTTGGCCAGGTCCT
>JANNAJ010000566.1:0-4350 GCA_031384285.1 Verrucomicrobiota bacterium | reverse complement strand
AGCGGCCGTCGTTCAGGTGCGCCAGCGTGTGGCGATCGGAACCCGGCAAGGTACCCGATGCGCTGGCGATCGTGCCCGCCGAAGCGAGCGCGACGTTCCACGGAGACGGTCCGGCGGTGAAGACCTCCAGCTCGTCGAGGCAGGGCTCGAGCGAGGTGCATTCCTCGATGGTGAAGCGCAGGCGGCGCGCCGGAACGGGAGCGAAGCGGTCGATGTTCCGTCCCGGTGCGACCGCGGGGCGGGGCGGCGGGACATGGGCGAGGCGCGTCATCGTCTCGGGCGTCGGGCCGGCTTCGAGGGTGTAGGCGGTCGGCGTGCGGTCGCTGAAGGTGCCTTCGCGGTCGCGGCTCCACACGACTTTGCCGATGCGCGCCGTCGACGGCAGCTCGAACAGCACCCAGCCGCGTCCCGGCTCGTCCGACATCCAGCTCTTCGCGTTGCCGTACCGTCCGTCGTTGAGGTGCTCCAACCGGTGGCTGCCCGAGGTGCGGCTGCCGGAGGCGGTGCACTTCGTGCCGAGACCGGCCAGCGCGATGTTCCGCGGGACCGCTTCGTCGGTGAAGATCTCCAGCTCGTCGATGCACGGCTCGATCAGGCCCAGAGTGGGATGCAGGCCGGTGTCGTGGATGGTGAAGCGGACGAAACGGGCCGCGACCGGCGGGAACGACATAACGTTCGTGCGCGGATCCGGCGCGGCGCGGCGTCCGGTCAGGACCTGTGCGACCGGCTCGAAGCGGGCCAGCGCGTCGTCGATGCGGGCGAGCCCCGGGCGGAGCGCGTCGGCCTCGCGCAGCCGCGCCTCGGTCTCGGCGGTGCGGACCGGACGGTCGCCGTAGGCCACGCCGGCGAAGAAGGCCTGCATCGCGTAGTAGTCGCGCTGCGGGATGGGGTCGAACTTATGGTCGTGGCAGCGCGCGCAGCCGACGCTCAGGCCGAGGAAGGTCTGGCCGGTGCAGCCGACGATCTCGCTCAGCGAGTCCTGCCGCGCGAGGCGTTTCGAGACGTCGTCCGCGCCGATCTGGCCGGGTAGCAGCACCGCCGAGGCCACGAGGAAGCCCGTCGCCGCGTCTTCGCCCGAGACATCGCCCGCGAGCTGTTCGCCGACGAAGCGGTCGTACGGTTTGTCGCTGTTGAAGGCGCGGACGACGTAGTCGCGGTACGGCCAGGCGTTCGGACGCTCGGTGTTGACCTCGAAGCCGTCGGTGTCGGCGTAGCGCACGACATCGAGCCACTGCTGCGCCCAGCGTTCGCCGTGGCGCGGGCTGGCGAGCAGGCGCTCGACGACCTTGACGAAGGCCTCGGGCGAGGCGTCAGCGAGGAACGCGCCGGTCTCGGCCGGGGTCGGCGGAAGTCCGGTGAGGTCGAGCGTCGCGCGTCGGAGCCGCGTGTGCCGGTCGGCCGCGGGACCGGGCGAGATCCCCTGTTCCTCCAGCTTGGCGAGGATGAAGACATCGATCGGCGAGCGCACCTCGCCGGTCGACCGTGTCGGCGGCGGCGCGACCGGGCGGATCGGCTGGAACGACCACCAATCCTTCGCGCGTTCCGCCGACGGCGCGGCTTCCACGATGCCGGGTCCCGCCCAGATCCCGGCCATCGTCATCGCGGCCGCGGCGAAGCCGGTGATCCGCATCCGGATCCTCGCGCCGCGCCGGCTCTGCGATGCCCCGGCTTCGTTCATGCGAGGATGCCCTTCACCACGGTGCCGTGCACATCGGTGAGCCGGAAATCGCGTCCCTGGAACCGGTAGGTCAACCGTTCGTGGTCGATGCCGAGCTGGTGCAGGATGGTGGCCTGGAGGTCGTGCACATGGACCGGGTCGCGGATGACGTTCATCGCGAGGTCGTCGGTCTCGCCGTAGGTCAGGCCGGCCTTCACGCCGCCGCCGGCGAGCCAGCTGGTGAAGGCGTACGGATGATGGTCGCGGCCCCAGCGCTTGCGGTCGTCGAGAGCGCCCTGGATGAACGGCGTCCGCCCGAACTCGCCGCCCCAGACGACCAGCGTGTCGTCGAGCAGGCCGCGTTGCTTCAGGTCGGTGACCAGCCCGGCCGAGGCCTGGTCGGTGTCGCGGCACTGGTTGTAGAGCTCGGTGGTGATGCTGTTGTGCTGGTCCCAGCCGGCATGCATCACCTGCACGCAACGGACGCCGCGCTCGATGAGCCGCCGCGTCATGAGGCAATTGTAGGCGAACGTGCCCTGTTCCTTCACGCCGGGCCCGTAGAGGTCGAGCACGCTCTTCGGCTCCTTCGAGAGGTCGCTCAGCTCCGGCACGCTCGTCTGCATGCGGAAGGCCATCTCGTATTGCGCGATCCGTGTGGCGATCTCGGGATCGCCGTGCTCCTGGAGCTTCTGGTCATTGAGCTCGGCGAGGTTGTCGAGCATCGCCCGCCGCGTCGCGCGGTCGAGTCCGTCCGGATCGCCGAGGTACAGCACCGGTTCGCCGCTGCCGCGGAACTTCACGCCCTGGTACCGCGACGGCAGGAAGCCCGAGCCCCAATAGAAATCGTAGAAGGTCTGGCCGCAGGTGGTGCCCTTGCTCACCGAGGTCATCACCACGAACGCGGGCAGTTCCGCGGTGTCGCTGCCGAGCCCGTAGGTCAGCCAGGCACCGAGCGTCGGACGCCCGGGGATCTCCGCGCCGCTCAGCACCAGCGAGATGCCCGGCGCGTGGTTCACCGAATCCGTGTGCAGGCTCTTCACGAAGCACAGGTCGTCGGCGATCCGCGCCGTGTGAGGCAGCAGGTCGCTCACCCCCGCGCCGCTCTGGCCGCGCTGGTGGAAGGGCTCGATCGGAGCGAGCAGCAGTTTGCCGTCGGCCTTGCCCGTCATCGTGCTGAAGCGCTTGCCGGCGATGTACTCGTCCGGGACGCGCTTGCCGTGCTCCTTCAGCAGACGCGGCTTGAAATCGAAGAGGTCGACGTGCGTGGGCGCGCCGTTCTGGAAGAGATAGACCACGCGCTTCGCTTTCGGCGCGAAGTGCGGCAGGCCGGGCAGACCGGGCATCCGGCCAGCGGCGGTCGCGGGTGCGGCGGCGAGCGGCGATCGGCCGAGCAGCATCGCCAACGCCGCGGTGCCGAGACCGGTGGCGCCGCGCCCGAGGAACTCGCGGCGCGTGAGCTGGAGCCGGTGCTGGAGGAGAGGGTCCATCTCTCGGTTCATTCCTTGGTCAGCGCTTCGTCGAGGTTGAGGATGGTGCTGCACAGCACCGTCCATGCGGCGTGCTCGGTCGCCGGGATGCGCGGATCGCGCGCCGAATCGCCGAGCGCGACCAGCTTGGCCGCGGCCGCGGGATCGGCGGCGAAGGTCCGCTCATGGCGAAGCAACCCTTCGCCGAGCACGCGCTGCTCCTTCGCGGTCGGTACACGGCCGAGCACCAGCCGGTACGCCCGGGCGATCCGCGCCTCGGGCGTGGACGGACCGTCGCGCAGCACCCGTTCCGCCAAGGCCCGTGCGGCCTCGACGTAGGTGGTGTCGTTCAGGGTCAGCAACGCGTGCAAGGGCACGTTGGTCCGCGGGGTCTTCACCGTGCAGGTCTGCCGGTTGGCGACGTCGAAGAACAACGTCGGGCCGACGATCCGCCGCCAGAACACGTACACGCTGCGTCGGTAGAGCGCTTCGCCCGTGTCCGGCACGTAGCGCTTCGCGCCGAAGGTCGCCTCCTCCCAGATCCCCGGCGGCTGGTACGGCTTCACCGGCGCGCCGCCGAGCGTCCCGGTGGCGAGGCCCGACGCCGACAGGGCCGCGTCGCGGATCATCCAGGACGGCATGCGGAACCTCGGCCCCCGCGCGAGCAGGCGGTTCTCCGGATCCCGCGCCGCGAGAGCGGGAGCCACCTTCGATGATTGCCGGTAGACCGCGCTGGTGAGGATGAGCCGGTGCAGGTGCTTCATGTCCCAGCCGCTCGACTCGAGCTCGGTCGCCAGCCAGTCCAACAGCTCCGGGTTCGAGGGCTTCTCGCCCTGCACGCCGAAGTCCTCGGTCGTCTTCACCAGCCCGATGCCGAAGAACATCTGCCAGGAACGGTTCACGGTGACGCGCGCGGTGAGCGGATGTCCCGGCGCGGACAACCAACGCGCGAGCCCGAGGCGGTTGGTCGGCGCGTCCGCGGGAAACGCGGCCAACCCGGCCGGCACCGCTGCGGCCACCGGGGCGCCGGGCTTCAGATAGCTGCCGCGGGCGAGGATGAAGGTGTCGCGCGGCTTCGGCAGGTCCTCCATCACCATCACCTTGGGGATGCTCCGCGAAGCGGCGTCGCGTTCCTCGCGGGTGCGGCGTTGCTCGTCCAACACGCGCGCATAGGCGGGGTCCGATCCTTTCACGTGGGCCGCGAGCTTTTCCAACCGGCCGTTGTCA
>JANNAJ010000538.1:0-2684 GCA_031384285.1 Verrucomicrobiota bacterium | reverse complement strand
CGGACGGTTGCGCGAACGCGTCCGTCTGCTGGCCTCACAGGTGGAAGCTTTGAACCAGGTGCTCACGCAGCAGGCGGCGCTGCCGAGCGGCGTCACGCGCCTGCACGTCTTCAAGCTGGTCAACACCAACGCCACCGAGCTGCCGCGCACCGAAGGGACGCTCCGGTCGTTGCCCGAGACGCTCGCCCATCTCGCCACCGGCCAATCGGTCCTCTCGACCGCGCCCACAGACCCTTCGGTCGCCTCGCGGGCCGCCGACCCGACGCCGGACACGGCGGTGACGACGCAGCCGACCACCCCGCCGACACCGACCGCTGACACCGCGCTGGCCGTCGCGGCCACGACCCCGTCCGGCGCGTCCCTGAAGGACGGCCAACCAATCGGCTTCTACGATCCCGACACCGGGCACGGTGCCATCGCGCTCCCCGGCAGCGGCGAAGCCAAGGACCAGGCCTTCGTCGTCTGGTCGCAGACCAGCGGCCCGGACGGCGTGCCGATCATCAAGAACGTCGGATCCGCCCGGGTCGCCGACCAACCGTCCGTGGTCTCGTTCGCTTCGCCCAACGCGAAGTCCGCGCTGCCGCCTTCCTTCTTCGTCACCTTGGAACCCGTCGACGGCGCGAACGCCTCGGCAACGCCGACCGGCCCGGTGGTCGGCGCCCCGCCTCCGCCGGCCACCAAGCCCTGACGCCATCTCCGTCCTTCGCTGTCTTCTCCGCCCCTCCGCTCACGCTTATGAAGCTTATGAAACCCGATGCTCCCACATCCCGATGCTCGCTTGCATCAGTATGGTCTCAACCATACACTTTGTTCCGGCCTGTGAGATCATTCCTGTCCATCGCCTTGATCGCCTTTCTGGTGGCTCTGCCGCCGGCACCCGCGCACGCAGGCGAGCCGACGGGCCGGGCGACCGCCATCACGTCGATCCGCGCCGTCGGTAGCCGGTTGGTCGTGACGGTGGCGGTCCCTGCCGGCAAGCGCCGGGTGACGCTCGAGACGCGGCCACGTCTGGTCCGCGGCGCTTGGACGCCGCGGGAAGCGCGTTGGAGCGAAGCCACGACGGCCGGTGAGGTCACCTTCGAGCTCCCGGTCGGCGCCGATACCGAGATGGTCCGCGTCCGCGACGAGAGCGAAGCGGAAGTCGGTCTGCCGGCGGGGTTCTTCAGCGGAACCAAGGATTTCGCCGGGACGAAACAGACGGAGACCGCCGTCATGAAGACCGCCGGGCCCGGTGTCGTCGCCTTCGACAACGCCGCTGTCGGCACCCCGACGACCGGCGCCACCGTGGACCGGGCGGTCGTCGAGTCCGACATCTGGAACGTCGATGGACGGACGGTCTACTTCTTCAACCAGCAGCGCGGCCTCCAGGTCGTCGATCTCACGGATGCGGACCATCCGGTCTTGACCGGGACGTTGCCGCTCGCGGTCTGGGGCGAGCAGATGTACCGGCTGCCCGCGGCGACCGCGGACGGATCGGTGTGGCTCGCGCTGTTGGCGCAACAAGGTTGCAGCGGCAACGCCAGCGAAGTGCTGCTCGTCCAGGTGAAGGCCGGCCGGCCCTCGCTCGCCGGGCGTCTGCCGGTGCGCGGACAGATCAAGGAGACCCGCCTCGTCGGGAACGCTCTTTATCTCGCGTCTTACGATTGGTCCCAGCCCGAGCCGCGCCCGGTGACCGACGCCAAGGGCGACATCACCGGCTACGAGTACCAGCCGTGGGAGAGCCGCACCGTCGTCACCGCCTACGACCTCGCCGATCCGTCGCGTCCGGCCGCGCAACCCGAGGTCGAGCTGCCGGTCAGCCCCGACGCGATCATGGCGACCGACCGGTTCCTGTTCGTGGCGGTCAGCGGCACGCGCCAGCCGAAGGACAACGAACGGCTCGCGGCGTGGGCCGTCGCCGGCAACCACGCGGTGATGGTGTTCGACATCAGCGACCCGCGCGGAGCGGTGGCGCAGCGCGGTTTCTTCCTCACCGCCGGCCGTGTGGCGGACAAGTTCAAGCTCGGCCAGCTCGGCAAGCAGGGCGGCGCTCTCGCGGTCGTCTCGCAGGTGGACGGCGTCAGCATCCCGACCGAGCACCTCAACAAGGACGGCTCCGTCTGGACCTCGTGGTCCTGGACCCCGCCGCAGGCCGTGCTCCAGACCTTCTCGCTCGCCGATCCGTCCGCCCCGACCGCGCTCGGCCGGCTCAACTTGGTCACCAATGAATCGCTCTTCGGCACCCGCTTCTCCGGCGACCGTGCTTACGTCGTCACGTTCCGCCGCGTGGACCCGTTGTGGATCGTGGACCTGAGCGATCCGGTCCATCCGACGGTCAAGGGCGAGCTGCACATCCCCGGCTACTCGACCTATCTCCAACCGCTCGCCGACGACACCCGCCTGCTGGCGCTGGGCGTCGACGGAAGCCGCACGACGGTCCAGCTCTTCGACGTCGCGGACGCCGCGAAGCCTGCGCTGCTCAGCAAGGTCTTCCTCGGTGAAGGCTGGTCCTGGAGCGAGGGCAACGCCGACGAGAAGGCGTTCCAGGTGTTCGCCGACTCCGGCCTCGCGCTGGTGCCGTGGCAAGGCCAGCGCTCCGGTGCCCAGGCGGGCCAGTGGTTCCAAGGCATGCAGCTCATCGATCTCGACCTGCGTGCCGGGACGTTGAAGGCCCGCGGCGTGATCGACCACGCGATGCAGGCGCG
>JANNAJ010000518.1:0-3113 GCA_031384285.1 Verrucomicrobiota bacterium | reverse complement strand
AGTCACACTCCTTAGTTCGGCTTGATTGGAACTTACTTTAGTCGCGATTTGAAGTTTGTCTGGAGGGGCAAGATGACTCCGAGTTTGGTGACGGAGCGCCGGCCGGACGGCGATTGCACCGGACCGATGAAGTTCTCCTTCGCGCTGCCCGGAGTGGTGTTGAAGCGCCTGCTCAATTCAAGCTGAGTCAAGACCTCGCGTTGCCCCAGATGGTGATTGCTCCGGCTCGAAATCCATCATTGGGCGAACGCTCTTCTCGAGTAACTCCGATTCCGAGCAGCTCAGATTGAATCCATCGGCTGGACGGGAGGCCAGCACGTCAGCTCACCGGCTCCGTGCGGGCGGAGCAAGCGCGCCTCAGGCAGGCCGCGTCATCTCGTCGTAAATCCAGCGGTAGGTCTTCTCCATGCCGTCGCGGAGTTTGGTCGAGGGCTCCCAGCCGAAGATTTTTTGGATGAGCGCGTTGTCGGAGTTCCGGCCGTTCACGCCCTTCGGTGCCTTCAGGTTGTAGGAGCGCTGGAGCTTGAGGCCCGCAATCTCTTCGACGATGTCCACCAGTTGGTTGATTGAGACGAGCTCGCTGCTGCCGATGTTGATCGGTTCGACGAAATCGCTGTGGGTGAGCATCTGCGTGCCCTTGAGGCAATCATCGATGTACATGAACGAACGGGTCTGGTGGCCGTCGCCCCAGATCTCGATGTCGTTCGTCCCGGCGAGCTTGGCGGCGATGACCTTGCGGCAGGTCGCGGCGGGGGCCTTCTCGCGGCCACCGTCGTAGGTGCCGAACGGTCCGTAGACGTTGTGGTAGCGGGCGACACGGGTCCAGATGCCGTAGTCCTCGCGGAAATGGCGGCACATGCGCTCGCTGAAGAGCTTCTCCCAGCCGTAGCCGTCCTCGGGCAGGGCGGGATAGGCGTCCTCCTCCTTGAGGGCGGTCACGTTCGTGTCGCGCTGCTTGTCGCCGTTGTAGACGCAGGCGCTGGAGGCGTAGAAGTAGCGCTGGATGCCGAGGTCCTTGGCGGCTTGGAGCAGGTGCGTGTTGATGAGCACCGACAGCATGCACAGGGCCTTGTTGTTCTCGATGAACCCCATGCCGCCCATGTCCGCGGCGAGGTTGAAGACCGTGTGGGCGCCCTGGACCGCGGTGTAGCAATTTCCCTTGAGGTCAAGGTCGAGGACGAGGTTCTCCACGTCGGGGAACCGCTGGTACCAGCCGGTCTGAGGTTTGCGGTCGACGGCGCGGATGCGGGTGAATCCTTGGCGCCGGAGATCGGCGACGAGGTGCCCGCCGATGAAACCGCCGCCGCCACAGACAACTACGAGGTCGTTCTTCATGTCTTTGATAGATGTGATGTCACTTCAAAAGGTCGTGGTAGGCCTCGGCGGCCTTCGCCAAAGTCAGGTGCTCGCGCAGATGCCGGGCAGCGTTCTCGCCCATCCGGCGCACACGGGCAGGATCGGACCGCGCCTCCAGCAGCACGCGACGACCTTCGGCAATGTCTCCGTTCGGGACGACGAAGCCAAGCTCGTGGTCGCGGATCATCCGGGCCATCTCGCAATCCGCCGGGCAGATCGCCAAGGTGGCACGGCCGGCCGCCATCACGCCGAGCAATTTCGAAGGATAGCACACCCGCTCCTGGCCGGGTAGTTGGGCGACGACACCGAGGTCCGCCATGGCCAGCGAATCGGCCAGGAGCTCTTTCGGCACGTAACCGGAGGCGTACAGATGCGCTCGCGGCTCCGCGGCGAGACGTTCGTCGACGAGACGCTTCTTCTGTCCTTCCCCTATGAACTGGAAGGTCACGCCGTCCTCGGGTGTGAAACTCAGCGCGAGGGCGAGGAACGTCTCGATGTCGTGGAAGCGTCCATGGTTGCCCGAGTACTGGACGACGAAGCGCCCCTGCACCCCGAGGCGCGTGGCCTCGGTCGAGGCGTTCTTGGGGACGGCGTTGATCAGCCGGTCGTCGGACCAGACGTGCACGATCCGCGTCTTGACACGGGCGGCAGCCTCATGGGGGGTACCGGCCAGGTTGGCGTTCGCCAACGCACCTTCGAGCATATCGCGGCTGAGCACGACGGCATACGCCGCACGGCGGTACCAGAGCCCGTTGGACCAGCGCCACAGGCGGGCCACCAGGCCGCCGGGTTTGAGGAAGCCGATCAGCTCCGCCTGCTCCGGCATGATATCGAAGAGCAGGACGCCGAAGCGTTGGCAGCGCAGCAGATGCAGGAACCACCCGAGCAGAGGAAGATACGGCGGATTGGTGAGCAGCAGGAGCTGCGAGCGGCGGTACTTCCAGAGCACCGTCCAGGTCGCCGAGGCGAAGTAGGTCGTCTGGTTCAGCAGCTTGCCGACGAAACTCGTCTTGGGGAGCCGTGTGCTCCAAGTGCGGAGGATGGTGATGCCTTGGTGCTCGATCACCGCCGGGACGCGCTTGGAACCGGGCAGCACCGTCGGCTGGCTGGCGATCACGACGCACCGGAGCCCGCGGGAGGCCAGTTCCTCGACCAGCTCGGTCAAGGTCTGTCCGGTGCTGATGAGCTCCGGATGGAAGAGCTGGCAGACGACGACGACGTCGGGCTCCGCGGCGGAGCGCGGGGCGTACGTCCCGGGGGCGGATGCAGGAGCAGGCACGGGAACGGTCTGGAGGAGAGGGCGGAAGGTGGGTCAGCGGGTGAGCACGCGCGACCGGACGACCACGGCGGGATTCCCTTGGACGATTTTCCAGGGCGGAACGGACTTGGTGACCACGCTGCCCGCGGTGACGATGCTATGCTCACCCACGGTCACTCCCGGACCGACGAAGGCACGCGACCCGAGCCAGCTGCCGCGGCAGATGCGGATGGGAGCATTGCGGTAAGGCATCGTGTGGTCTTTGTAGTCATGGTTGCCCGTCGCGAGATACACCTGATGCCCGAGCGCCGTATGGTCTTCCATGACGATAGGTTCCAAGTTCAGGAACTCACACGCGTCACCGACCCAACAATGGTCGCCGACCACCAATTTCCACGGCATGTGGATGTTCACCCTGGGCCGGATGACGAAACCGGTCCCGATCTTGGCGCCGAACAGGATCAGCAGGCGGCGGCGGAACGAGTTGGGATAGGGGAAG
>JANNAJ010000439.1:0-2901 GCA_031384285.1 Verrucomicrobiota bacterium | reverse complement strand
ATTAGCTCAGAAAGTAACGATGTATCCCAATGTCTGTCGCCGTACTCTACGGTAACTCCATAGAGCTGTCGTCGGTGAAGTTGGGTGTGATTGGAAGTGGCGGACAGATTTTGCGAGGTAGCGCAAGACTGGCAGTCTGCTGTATCGCGGGTGGCAACCCTCTGGGCTTGGTGTTTCCAAGGCGAACGGAATGCCGCAGTCCTGGTCGGCTACCAACCAGTCTGCGCTACGAGTACCCGCCACTTCGGATCGTACCCGGTGAAGTCGCCTTTCTTGCTTTGAAGGGGCAGTCTTGGCGTTGATTGAGACTCGACGCCGACGCAGGTTCTGCTCCCCTTGCCCACGATGAACCGAATGCTCGCACTCGTCTTGGTCGGCACTTGTTCCGTCACCTGCGCCATGGCCGGGAACTGGCCCTCGTGGCGCGGCCCATCCCAGGACGGCATCAGCCCCGAGACGAAGTTCCCGACCTCCTGGAGCAAGGACAAGAACGTCCGCTGGCGCGTCGCCCTGCCCGACGTGGGCAACTCGTCGCCGGTCGTGTGGGGCGGGACGGTGTTCGTCACGCAGGCGCTCGAGGACGGAAAGCGGCGCACCTTGATGGCCTTCGACCGCGCGACCGGGGCCAAGCGTTGGCAACAGGGCGTGGACTTCGCCGAGACCGAACCGCACCACAAGACGAACCCGCACTGCTCGGCCTCGCCGGTGACCGACGGCGAACGCGTCGTCGTCAGCTACGGGTCCGCCGGCATCGTCGCCTACGACTTCGCGGGCAAAGAACTTTGGCGGACCGACCTCGGCAAACAGGTCCACGACTGGGGCCAAGGTTCTTCACCGGTGATCCACGGCGACCTCGTCATCGTGTACCACGGCCCCGGCGCCTTCTCCGCGCTCCATGCGCTCGACAAGCGGACCGGGGCGAAGAAGTGGTCGGTGCCGTTGAAGGAGCAGCATCCCGGCGAGCGTTTCGACGGCTTCGCCGGCAAGAACGACGGAGCGCTCGGCACCTTCAGCACGCCGTTGGTGGTCAAGTCCGGCGGACGCGACGAGATCATCCTCCCGGTCGCGAACCGGCTCCGCGCCTTCTCACCTGCCGACGGCCTGGAACTGTGGAACGCGGACGGCATGAACCCGCTGGTCTACAGCTCACCGACCTACGGCGAGGGCAAGCTGGTCGCCATGGGCGGCTTCTTCGGCAGCATGATCGTCATCAACCCGGGCGGCCAGGGCGACGTCACGAGCAAGCGCTTGTTCTACGAACGCCGGATGAAGAAGCACACCATCGGCTCGCCCATCGTGAGGGACGGCCACGCCTACGTGAGCGTCACCGACGGCTTCGGCCAATGCTACGAGCTCGCGACGGGCAAGCTCGTGTGGGAGGAACGTCTGCCGTCGAGCGGCGCCAGCGGGCAGACCTGGGCGTCTGCGGCGATGGCGGGAGACCGTCTCTACATCGTGAACCAGTCAGGCGACACCGTGGTCCTGCGCGCGGCGCCGAGATACGAGGTCATCGCCGTGAACCCGGTCGGCGAGCCGTCGAACTCCACGCCGGCGTTGTCGGACGGCGAGATCTTCCTGCGCACCCAGGCCGCCCTGTGGTGCATCGCGGAAGCGAGACCGTCGGACGCGCGCTGAGCCGGAACCATGCAGATGGATCCGGGTGGCACGGCCAACTTGGCCGTTCTCGGCGGCAACTTGCCGCCGAGTTTCGGCACCGGCAGCGCGCACACCAAAGGGTGCATTCCCCGCGCACCCAAAGCGGCGGGCGAGTCGCCCGCCGCAACAGGCCGGTGGCCTGTTCCACCCAGACCTCAACTGCATCGTTCCCGCTCAGCGCTTCACGTCCTTCACCGAGACGAGCCGGCCGGCCTGGTCGAACTGCAACTCGCGGAAGCGGTGCGCCACGCCTCCTTCGAGGATCGCCCGTTCGCCTGCCGCAGCCGCGGCGTCGCCGGATCCGAGCCCGAAGCTGAATGTCGGCCGGGTCTCCGTGCCCGCGGCCCATTCCGCGACGACCGATCGGTCGCGCAGCTCGACCTTGGTCGCGGGCGGCCCCATCTGCCGGACCGCGTCTTCGAAGGTCATCTTCCTGATGCGGTCGCGCAGGTGGGTGACGGACGGGACATCGCCGGCGTCCGTCCGGCAGCCCGTGGACAGCGACGACAAAGATATCAGGAGCAGACCGGCGAGCATCCAGCGGGACGACATCCGGCGAGACTACCGGCCGCCGCCGCGCGGGCAACCGCGGGATGCCCCAGTCATCGGGGGAAAGTCGGCTGCGCCTGGTCACCGCCGTCGACCGGCGATAGGTCTGCAAATGTCTCCAAACCGCATCTGACACCCCGCTGGCCCCCCTGCATGAACCGCTCTCTCAACCCCTCCGGATGGCCGCCTTTGCGGCCCTCGCCCGCACCGCCATCCAGGCCTCGGTCATCCTGACCGAGAACATCTCCGGCCATTTTGACGCTGCCCGATCGGTCGTGGGCATCGCTTTCGGCGCCGATACGCCGGTCACCCATTCAGCAACCTTGGCAGCGAGACGCGTGGCGGCACGTTGCGCCGTGGACTGCGGGGGCAAGCGCAGCGCGACCCCGCTTTGGATGGACGCATCCGTCCGTCAGCCCGCGTTTCCGGGCCTCGCCGGAAGCGCCGTCGCAGATGGAACCACCCTTACAACGGGCCGATTCGCGACCGACTGCCCTCTGCCGTCGCAGTCCAAGGCCTCGACGGTTTCCGGGGCTTCCAGGCCATGCCCGCGACCGGGCAGGGCGCGGCACGGCACCCCTTTGGACCTTGGGATGCTCCTGCCATCCGGTCGTCCCTCGGTCCCGGACCGTTCGGCAGGGAGGAGACATGCCTCGCGCGCCCCGTCCGGTGCCGAAGAATTGGGCTGGCGGCCAC
>JANNAJ010000437.1:0-7271 GCA_031384285.1 Verrucomicrobiota bacterium | reverse complement strand
GCCTCGGCGAGCTCCTTCTCACGCTTCGCGCGGTCCTCGGCGAATCGCGCGGCACGGACCGGATCGGGGTTGGCGCCGAGCAGCGGCTTCTCGCCGGGCTCGTGGCTGCTGTCGAAGACGCCGTAGAGCGAGTAGTAATCGGCCGTGGGGATCGGGTCGTACTTGTGGTCGTGGCACCGCGCACAGGCGACGGTCAGGCCCATCGTCCCGCGGAAGACGACGTCGATCCGGTCGTCGATGATGTCCGGCGTGTTGTTCAGGAACCGTCGGCCGAGGGTCAAGAAACCCTGCGCGGCCTGCGGCCACGGGTCGTCCTGCGTCGCGATCTGGTCGCCGGCGATCTGCTGGACGAGGAACTGGTCGTACGGCAGGTCCTGGTTGATGGCGCGCACGACCCAGTCGCGATAGGTGTAGGCGTAGGCGTACCGGCGTTCTTCCTCGAAGACGTAGCCCTTGGAATCCGCGTAGCGCGCCACGTCGAGCCAATGGCGTCCCCAGCGCTCGCCGTGGCGCGGTGACGCCAAGAGACGGTCGACGACCTTGGCGAACGCCTCGGGCGAACGGTCGGCCAAGAATTCCCGCATCTCCTCCGGCGTGGGCGGAAGTCCGGTGAGATCGAAGGTGGCGCGGCGGAGCAAAGTGCGCGGATCGGCCCGCGGCGTCGGCACGAGCCCTTGGGCGGCGAGCTTGGTCTGGACGAAGGAATCGATGGGGTTGTTGATCGACGCGCCATGGATCCGCGTCGCCGGCACCGCCGGCGCGACCGGCCGCTGGAAAGCCCAGTGGCGGTCCGCCGGATTGACGGCGACCACCGCATCGCCGCGCGGGTCCGGCGCACCCGCGCGGACCCATTCCTCCAGCGCGGCGATCTCTTCCGGTCTCAGCGGCCCGCCTTTGGGCGGCATCGGGTCGAGGTCCTTCGCAGTGCCCTTCACCGCGTGGATGAGCAAGCTCTCGGCGGGCTTGCCGGCGACGATCAGCGGCCCGTTGGCCCCGCCTTTCAGCACGCCCGCCTTGGTGTCGAGCAGAAGGCCGCCCTTCACCTTCTCAGCCTTCGCGCTGTGGCACGGATAGCACCGGTCGATCAGCACCGGCCGGACCTTGCTCTCGAAGAACTCCACCCCGGCCGTATCCGCGGCCACGGCGCGGAGGACCCCGACCGCGACGGACACGATCCCGACGACACGACGGTGATGGGCGGAGAAGGAGGACATGGCGCTTTTGATGGACCCGATGCTGCTCTCGGCGGGCAGGAAGTCAAAACGGAGTCGCGCTCCGGCATATTCGACCTGATTCCGGAGGCGACGGCGACACCGACGCCGGCCGTGTCCGTCCCCGGCCGGAGGTTTTCCCGTTCGCCTGTCCGCCGACCGGCTGGTATCGGTTCCCGGCACATGACAAAGCTCATCATCAACGGCTCGAAAGGCCGCATGGGACAGGCCCTGATCGCCGGCGCGTCCCGGTTGCCGGGATACGAGGTCGTCGGCGCGGTCGACCAAGGCGACGACCTCCGGACGATCATCGCCGGCTGCGACGCGGTCATCGAGTTCAGCTTCCACGAAGTCACGGCCGATGTGGCCGCGGCCTGCGCCGAAGCGGGCAAGGCCCTCGTGATCGGCACCACCGGCCATTCCGAGTCGGAGAAGGCCGCCATCCGCGCACGGGCGACGAAGGTGCCCATCGTCTGGGCCTCCAACTACTCGACCGGTGTGAACACGCTCTTCTGGCTGACCCGCAAGGCCGCGGAGATCCTCGGGCCGTCGTTCGACCTGGAAGTCGTGGAGATGCACCACCGGCTGAAGAAGGACGCTCCGAGCGGCACGGCGACCACCTTGCTGGAGATCCTCGGCGATGTGCGGAAGGTGCAGCTCTCCGAGGCGTTGCGGCATGGACGCGAAGGCATCGTCGGCGAACGGACCGCCTCCGAGATCGGGATCCATGCCATCCGCGGCGGCGACGTCGTGGGCGACCACACGGTGATCTTCGCGGCGAACGGCGAACGGGTGGAGCTCACCCACAAGGCCAGCAGCCGCGACACCTTCGCCAACGGCGCGATCCGCGCCGCCGGCTGGCTCGTCGGCAAGGAGCCGGGGATCTACGACATGCAGGACGTCCTCGGCCTCAAGTGACCGACGCCACGGCCAGCACCCGGCCCGAGGTCTTCATCGCTCTCGGATCCAACCTCGGCGATCCCGCCGCGAAGATCCACGCCGCGATGGACCGGTTGGCTGAGTTCGCCGACGGCCCGGTCCGGCGCTCGTCGCTGTGGAGGAGCACGCCGGTGGATTGCCCGCCGGGATCGCCGCCGTTCATCAACGCGGTCGTCGCTTTCGTCCCGACTCCCGGCATCACGCCCGAAGGGCTCCTCGCCTCCACGCAGGCGATCGAGAAGGAGGCCGGACGCGTGCCCAAACGCGTCGTCAACGAGGCGCGTCCGCTCGACTTGGACCTGATCGCTTGGGGCGATGAGCGCCGCGACACCGCCATGCTCGTGCTGCCGCATCCGCGCGCGCATCTGAGGCGGTTCGTCCTGGAGCCGCTCGCCGAGTTGGCACCCGACCAAGTGCTGCCCGGACGGACGGACGCGGTCGCGGACCTGCTGGCCGGACTTCCCCAGGATCCAGGGCTTCGTCGTCTCGAAGGCGACCGGGAAAAACCTTGGAAACCGGTCCTCCGTCCCTAGGATCGGCAACGTAGCGACATGAAGAAATCCTCGTCCCTCGCCCTGCTCGCGGGCTGCCAGATCCTGGCCGCCGTGGCGTTGGCCGGTCTGTGCGCTTGGAACGTCAAGCTGACGCGCGACCTCGGCCGCCAGGCCGGCGCCTTCAACACGTTCCAGAGCAACCGCGCCGCATTGGACCTGCTCGTGGGGACGAGCATGGAGTACGCGCAGAAGAACCCTGCGATCGACGCGGTCCTCGCCAAGATCGGCGTCAAGAAGACGACCGTCCCGATCAACAAACCCGCACGCTGAGACCATGGACGACGCACCCTTCACCGGTCCCCCTTCTTCTTCGGCCGAGGAGTTCGAGTCCTTGCGTTCGGAGGTCGGTGAGCTGACCGCCGTGCTCCGCCTCGGATTGGCCGGCCTGTTCGTCGTCACCGGGAGCCTGGGCCTCTACCTTTTCCGCCAGGACACCTTGCTCTCCCGGCAGGTCGCCGCGCAGGCGCCGGTCCTGATGGACGCAGACCAGAAGAACCGCGGGGTGATCGCCATCGTGAACGAACTCCAGCGCTTCGGCTGGGCGCATCCGGACTACGCCACCAACGTGCTGGCCCGCTTCAACCTGGTCCCGCTCGCCCCGACCAACGCCCCCGCGTCGGACCCGAAGCGCTGACGGTCAATCCCTCGCGGCGAGCGGCAGACCCTTGCCGCATTCCATGCAGAAGCGCGCCCCGGGCGGGTTGACCTTCTGGCAGATGCGGCACTCGACGTGGGCCTTCACATGCCGCTGGTGGATGACCAGGTTGCGGATGTACGGGATCCAGTTGAACGCATTCGCGAAGATGAAGACCGAATCGCGCCGGTAGAAGAGGGCGTAGCTCAACAGGAACAACGAACCCACGATGCTGAGCCACCAAAAGATCACCGGCACCACCACCTGCTTGCGGAGCTCGGTCGCCCGCCACTGGATGATGAAGCGTGTCGCGAAGGCCGCGTTCGCGATCCATCCGACGATCTTCCAAGTGTTCCACTCGATGCCGAACAACCGCCCCCCGGGAAAGAACATGTTCTGAAGATCATCCATGCGACCCGCGGACTCTCCGCGTTCTCCCGCGCCGGTGGCAAGGTCCGACCATCGGCGGACCGCTTAGAAGAAAACACCCGCACCGCGGCAGACACGCGTCGCGTCACCGACCTCCCGCCGGCGACGCGAATCCGCTCGTGAGCCGTCCCCTCACCTTCACTTCGCCCCGCGCCACCGCGGCGATCGCCGAGGGATACAACTCGCGCTCCGCCTCCTGGATCCGCTGGTGCAACATCTCCGCCGTGTCGCCGTCCAGCACCGGCACGGCGCGCTGGCCGATGATCGCCCCGGTGTCGATACCTTGGTCGACATAGTGGACCGTGCAGCCCGTCACCTTGACGCCGTAGTCCAGCGCCTGTTTCCACGCGGCCAGTCCCGGGAACGACGGGAGCAGCGACGGATGGATGTTCACGACGCGTCCCTCGAAGGCGCGGAGGAACTCGCCCTTCAGGATGCGCATGAACCCGGCGAGAACGACGAGGTCGACCTCCGCCTCGCGCAGCGCCGCGATGTAGGCGGTCTCGGCGGTCTCGTCCAACTTCGTCCTGAACTGCCCCGGCGCGAGACACCGCCCCGGGATCCCGCGGTCCGCCGCGTGCCGCAGGATCCCCGCGTCGGCCACGTCGCTGGCGACGAGGACGACCTTCGCCGGGACCGATCCGGTGGCGATGGCGTCGGCGATGGCGACGAAGTTCGAGCCTTTGCCGGAGCCGAGCACGCCGAGGCGGAGCGGGATGGATTGCGACATGCCCGGAGCTTGGCCCGCCGTCCCGCGGGAAGGAAGCCGAACGATACCGCGCGCGGCCGCCACGACGAAGGGGACCGGACGGAGGCCCTAGAGAATTCTCCCTTCGACAGCCCGCGTCGCGTCCGCGAAAATACCGCCGCATCCAATGAGATCCAACCCGCTCCGCACCTCGGTCATCGGCAGCTATCCCTTCCCCGGTTGGCTGGAACTCGCCTCGGTCCAGCTCGACCGGTTCGGTCCCGACGACCTCGCGGAGCTCCAGGAAGACGCCGTCACCTGCGCCCTGCACGACCAGCTCGCGGCCGGCCTGGACGTGGTGACGGACGGCGAGCAGACGCGGCTCGATTTCAACCTGTCCTTCTACGGCCACCTCGAAGGCATCGAGCTGGAATCCGCCTCGCCCCGTCGCTTCGGACCGCCCGCCCACGACCAGCGCGGCAAGCACAAGGTGGTCGCACCGCTGCGCGCGCCGCGCGGCCTCGGCGCCGTCGAAGAGTTCAAGCGCCTCGGACGCATCGCCGCCGCCGCACCGCACGCTTCACGCGAGACGCTCAAGGCCTCGGTCCCCGGACCGTACACGCTTTCCGGCCGTCTCCTGCCCGAGCCCGGACTCGGCTACGCGGACCGCTGGGCCCTGACCGAGGCGCTGCTGCCGATCGTCCGGGCGGAGCTCGAGGCTCTCGTGGCCGCCGGATGCACCGAGGTCAGCGTCGACGAGCCGAGCATGAGCTGCTACGCGCACCGCGAGGACCCGCGGCGCTTCGTCGACATCTTCAACCGCACGGTCGAGACCATCGCCGGCCGCACCCGCGTCTGCACCCACCTCTGCTTCGGCAACTACAAGGCCCGCGCGATCGGACCGCGCCGCATCGCGCCGATGTTCCCGGCGTTCCTCGATTTCAAGTGCGACGAGATGCACGTCGAGATGGCCAGCCGCGAATTCGCCGAACTGGAGCTGATCTCCAGGATCGCCGACCGCTGCGATGTCGCCGTCGGCATCGTGGACGTGAAGAGCTACTATCTGGAGACGCCCGACGAGATCGCGCGGCGCGTGAAGCGCTGCCTCGGGTTTGCGCCCGCCGACCGGCTCGTCTTCGCGCCCGATTGCGGTCTGAGCCAGACCGCCCGATGGGCCGCGAAGCGCAAGCTCAAGGCCATGTGCGAAGGCGTGGCGCAGGTGCGCAAAGAGCTCGGGATCCCGGAGGCCTGAGGCGCCTGCCGACCGTTCCGCACGGAACATCGCGATATGATCGAACCCGCGCTCACCGACGACGCACTGCTGGCCGACATCGCCGCCGCGCGGCGCGAGCACGACCGCTTCCACCTGTGGTGGCTCGGACAAAGCGGCTTCCTCATCCATTGGCGGGACCGCTTCGCGCTGCTCGATCCGTACCTCTCCGATTCTCTCACGGGAAAATACGCCGCGACCGACAAGCCGCACGTCCGCATGACGCGCCTCGTCATCGCGCCGGAGCGTCTCGGTTTCATCGACGTCGTCACCTCGTCGCACAACCACACCGACCATCTCGACGCCGAGACGTTGAAGCCGATGGCCGGCGCGAACGCCGGGCTGGTGATGGTTTGTCCGGAAGCCAACCGCGCGACCGTCCGCGATCGGAGCAGCCTGCCCGACGCGCGGATCCTCGGCCTCGACGCCGCGGGACCGGCCGGCTCCGTGCCGGATTCCGCGGAGGTCGGCCCGTTCCGGTTCGAGGCCGTCCCGGCCGCGCACGAGGCCCTGGACACCGACACGGCCGGACGCCACATCTACCTCGGCTTCGTCGTCCGGTTCGGACCGTGGTCCCTCTACCATTCGGGCGACACCGTGCGGTTCCCCGGGATGGCGGAAGGTCTGCGGCCGTCCGCGGTGGACGTCGCGATCCTGCCGATCAACGGGCGTGCGCCGGAACGCCGCGTCGCCGGCAACCTTTCCGGTCCCGAGGCCGCCCAGCTCGCCCACGACATCGGGGCCGGATGCGTGATCCCCTGCCACCACGAGATGTTCGAGTTCAACACGGCGACGCCGGACGCCTTCGAGGCCGGATGCGTCCGTTTGGGACAACCGTTCCGCACGCTGCGCGCCGGCGAGCGGTGGACCTCCCCGGCGCGCTGACGTCGCGGCGGTCGTTTGCCGCCGATGGGACGCAACTTCTGTTTGCCGTATCCGCGCCGCGCTCCCTACCTTGGGGCCATCAAATGAACGTCTTCGTCACCGGCGGTGCGGGCTACATCGGATCGGTCTGCGTGGAGGAACTCTGCGATGCCGGCCACACGGTCACCGTGTTCGACAACCTGACCGAGGGCCATCGTTCGGCGGTGGATCCGCGGGCCAAGTTCGTCCAAGGCGACTTCGGGGACCGTTCGCTCATCTTCGCGGCAGTGAAAGACTCCGGCGCCCAGGCCGTGATCCACTTCGCCGCGAGCGCTCTCGTCGGCGAGTCGATGACCGACCCGTCGAAGTATTTCCGCAACAACGTCGCCAACGCGGTGAACCTCGCCGACGCCGCCGTGGCCGCGGGCGTCAAAAAATTCGTCTTCAGCTCCACCTGCGCCACCTACGGCCCGCCCGACCGGGTCCCGATGGATGAATCGTTGCCACAGCGCCCGATCAATCCCTACGGCGAGTCGAAGCTGATGTTCGAGCAGGTGCTCAAATGGTACCGGCAGATCCACGGACTGGATTTCGTCGCCTTCCGCTACTTCAACGCCGCCGGGGCCAGCGCGCGGTTCGGCGAGCACCATCGGATCGAGACGCACCTGATCCCCAACGTCCT
>JANNAJ010000391.1:0-10411 GCA_031384285.1 Verrucomicrobiota bacterium | reverse complement strand
TTCGAGAACACCGCCCACGCTTCCAGTTGCCAGCCGAAGTCTCGGGCGACAGTGAGCAGGCCCCGGTCCAGCACCCGGAGGCGGTCCGCGCCGCGGAAATGGTGGACCTTGTGAAGCGTGCCCGCGGTGACGAAGAAGGTGCCACCAAGAGCGAGCGCGTGCGAAGGCGCGTGCGGCCACAGTGTGGACGTCTGGGGCATGAGTGGACGGTAGGTGGCGGTGAGTTAGCGAAGCAAGATTGTGGTGCGGAGCGAAAGCGGTAGAGGACTACCGCACTCCAAAACCTCGCGGACTTCGTCCGAAGCCAAGCAAGGGCGATCAAGTATCAAATCCCGACGTTTATCCTGCATGGGAACCTGGTGCATTTCGCCGCCTTGAAGAAGCACGTCGGGTTCTATCCTACGGCATCGGGGATCGAAGCGTTTCGTCGAACCTATGAGCCTACGGCTTGAGCCGCTCGGGCCGAGCTTTGGACGAGGATCCATCAGGGCTTTGAACGCCTGACGACCTCATCGGGTCCGAGCGGCCGTGAAGATCGAGAAGCCGTTCCTCCCCTGTGTCGCTCTGATCGCTTTGTGCGGTTACTGCATCTCCACGACGATCCAGGTCCGCCGTTTGCAGGACAGGGTGGTCGGATTGGAACGGCTGGAGCGGGGTCGACCGTCTCCTTCTTGGTTAGCGTCCGAAGTGGAAGCCCAGGTCGGCCTGCGGCAGTTGCAGGGTGATGTTGCACGCCTCCGTCGGATGGTCCTCGCCATCGGACTGGAGCACGAGCATCCCCGAGCACGCCTTCTAAGCCAGGGCGAGGACCGCTAAGACCGGGACCATGCAGTCCGAGCGGGTCGGCTGTTTCGGTAAGCAAAACGGCCGGGGAATCTCCCCGGCCGTTTGGCCCGAACCGGACCGTTCGCTCACCGGCTATTTGAACGCCGCCGCGTCGGGCTTGCCGTTGGCCAAGAGGTAGGCGAGCAGGTCGAGGATCTCGTCTTGGCTGAAGTTGTTCAGCAATCCTTCGGGCATGGGCGAGACCTTCGAGGCCTGCCGGGAAGCGACGTCGGATTTCTTGAGCTCCGTCCGGCCGTTGTGCAGCGGGTCGGTGACGACGATGAGCTTGTCTCCGGCGTCTTCGACGAGACGGCCGGTGACCTCGTCGCCGTTCTTCAGGGTGAACGTGAGCGCCTGGTACTGCTCGGAGATGACCGCGCTCGGCTCGGTGAGCGACTTGAGGATGTCAACCGGCGCGTACCGCGTGCCGACGCCGGTGAGATCGGGGCCGACCGCTCCGCCCTGGCCGTTGAACTGGTGGCAGAGCACGCACTGGGCGGCGGTGTACACCTCTTGGGCGCGGGCAAACCTGCGTCCGCTAGCGGTCTTGGGCAACGCGGCGGAAAGGTCGTCGGTCTTCCAGTCTTTCACGAAGGCGCGCTGCTTGGCCGCGGGCTTCGCGACCGCCGGCGCTTGGCCGGTGATGAGGGAGGCGAGCTCGCCCTTCTCGTTGTCGGGCAGCGAGGCGACGACGTCTTTGCGCAGGTTCTTGAGGAAGTTCTCCAGGCTGGCGCCGTTACCGGCATCGAGGCCCACGTCCTTGAACCATTTCACGAAGAAGTCCGGATGCCGGATGCTGCGGCTGGTGTAGTAGTTGCCGCCGTCCTGTTGCTGCGGACGGCTGAACCAAGCGAAGTAGCGGCGGCGGTCGTCGAGGGTCCATCCGGACTTCGCCTTGCGCAGCGAGGCCTGGTAGTGGATCTGCTCTTCCTGCGTGGCGGAGTTGTCGCGGAGCGTGAGCACCTTCTGGACGATCCCCGGGGCGTCGAGAGCGATGAGGATCTGCGACAGCTCGCGGTCCAGCGGCCAGGAGCCTGAGGGGAACTGCTTGCCGAGCTTCTCGATGGCGAGCGGTCGGACTTCGTCCGGGATGCCGTGGCGGGCGAAGCTGACCTCGATGAGCCGGAGCTTGTTGAGCTTCCATTCCTCGTCGAGCGAATCGAGCGGCCACCGCGCGATGGCCTTGAGCAGGGGAACCTGGTCGGCGGTCGTCCCGAGGCGGGCGAGCGCGAGCAGCGCGGTGAGGCCGGCCTTGGCATCGGTCTCGGCGATGGCCTTGTCCTTCCAGCTGCCGACCGGCTGCGATTCGAGGGCGATGCGTGCGGCGAAGCGGACGTGGCGGTCGGGCGAGGCGAGTCCGGCCCAGATCTTGGGCAGCGCGGTCTCGTCCTCGACCGAGTGGTAGCGCTCGAGGTCGCGGCGTTGTTTGCGCGCGGCCTGTTCCTTGGTGAACTGCGCGGTGCGCATCGTCGCGGGCTCGGTGCGTTCGCCGCCGATGTAGCTCACGCGGTACAGGCCGGCCTGCGTGCCGCGTCCGCCGGTGGTGAAGTAGAGGGCGCCGTCCGGACCGACCTCGAGGTCGGTGACGTTGAGCGGCTTGCCTTTGACGAAGGTCTCGAAGCTGCCGAGGTAGCTCGCGCCCGATTCCTTGAGGTGGACGGCGACGATGCGGCCGTAGCTCCAATCCATCATGAACAGCGCTTGCTGGTACTTGGCCGGGAACTTCGCGCCGGTGCCAAAGCGGACGCCGGTGGGCGATCCGATGCCGATATCGACCACGGGGGGCAGCGAATCGGCGTAGTAGACGGGATACTTGGCGCTGCCTTCCCGGAAGCCTTGGTCACCGCCGCTGACGATGTGGTAGGCGCGGGTGGGGCGGTACCACGGGGCGCCCCAATCCCATTCCATGTCGGAATCGAACCCGAAGAGCTCGCCGTCCGTGTTGAACGCGATGTCGTAGGTGTTGCGCTGGCCGGCGGCGAAGACCTCGGCGTTGCCGCCGTCCTTGTCGAGGCGCACGACGTAGCCACCGGGCGGCTTGCGGCCGGCGCCGAAGCCGTTGCCGTCCTCCATGCGCGGCAGCACGAGATCATCGGCGTAGTGCTTCACGCGGGTCGTCGCGGCTTGGTCCGAAGGGACGTCGACGAAGTTGCCGCAGACGACGTAGAGGTGGTCGTCGGGACCTTTGAGGATGCCGTGCGCGCCATGTTCGCCGGGCCCGCCTTGCCATTTCCGGACGAGTTCGACCTTGTCGTAGCGGTCGTCGCCGTCGGTGTCGCGGAGGCGGTAGAGATGGTAGCCGTCGGGACCTTGTCCGTTCACGTACAGAGCGTCGAAGGCGGACAGGAGACCCATGGCGGCGCGGACCGGCAGGTCGATGGTTTCGACCTTGGCGACCTGGCCGGAGGCATCGAGCGTGATGCGCTCCATCGGTTCGTTCCCCTGAGGGCTGACGATGAGGCGGCCTTTCGGGTCGACGGTCATCGAGACCCAGGAACCTTCCTCGGGCGAGGCCGAGCGCAGGAGTTCGACCTTGAACCCGTCGGCGACCTGCAACGATCCCGCCGGCGTGGCGATAGCGGGTTTGAGCACATCGCCCCAAGGCTGGACGCCTACGGCACCGAGCGACTTGGCCGCGACCCAACCGGTCTTGCCATCCGCCGACGTCTCCCAGGTCGCGTCGGTCACGATGGTCTCGTGCCGGTCGCCACGCTGGAAAAGCTGGAGCGTGAGCAGCAATCCTGCGGCGCTGCCTTCGTTCGCGGCGGTGACCTCGATGGTTGCCGGGCCGGCCGCGAGCTCGCCGAGCTTCACGGTCTTGGGTTGGTTCCAAGAGGTGTTCTTGGCGACCACCTTTCCGTTCAGGCGCACTTCCGCGGAGTTGTCGGCCGCGACCGTGAGGATGCCGCGTTGGACGCCGGCCGGGATGGTGAGGGTCCTGCGGAAATATCGGGTCTCGTTCTCGGGGGTCGCGGAGCCCCAGATCCATTCGGGCGTCTGGGCTGCGAGGCGGATGACGGTCGCGAGAAGACCGAGCAGGAGGAGCGGGCGCAGGTGCATGGGGGAGTATTGATGGAGACCAAGTCGTCGTGGAAAGCGTGGTCTGCGGGACGGACGCGCGGTTCCCGCCCGATGTTCAGCGCGGCTGCGCGGGCGGCAGGTCTTCCGGGCGGTTCCAGTTGATGAAGAACCGGTCCTCATCCGCGGTGACCGGACGCTCCCGCATCCAGCCCGCGGCGATGCCGGCTTGGACGAACGGTCGCAGCGCGAGCTCTCCTCGTTCGAGCCGAGCGAGCGCTTCGGCTGCGGCGGCCCGTGGGTAGACGGCGACGAGCGGTTCGTGCTGGCCATTGCGCAAAGGCACGACCCCGACACCGGGCCGTGCATCAGCAAGCAGCGCGCGGAGGAATCCGGCTTCCAGCGCGGGCAGGTCCACGGCGATGACGATGACGAGCGGGTGCCGGGCTTCGGTCAGCACCCGCTCCAGGCCGGCCAACGGACCGGCATCGGCGGACCGGTCGGCGACGATGCGGACCTCATCGGGCACGAGCGCGAGGGCAGGACCGGGTGCCGATGCGCCCGACGAGACGAGGCGATCGGCGCAGCCGGCTTCGGCCAGGAGCCGGAGCTGACGGAGCAGCAGCGGTTCGCCGTGGACGAGGAGCGAGGCCTTGTCCCGTCCCATCCGTATCGAGCGGCCGCCGGCGAGGACGGCCCCTGAGAGGGTCAAAGTGCCCATAAACCGCACTTGCCAATCGTTTCGCGGTCGGGTTCATTTGCGGGTGAACCGTCTCTGTATCCCATCCTATCTATGAAGAGCATGCTCAAATTCGCTGTCGTCGCCGCGCTCGCGCTCGGTGCCACCACTCTCCGCGCCGAAGACAAGGCCATCACCCTGACCGGTGAAGGCAAGTGCGCCAAGTGCGCCCTCAAGGTCGCCGACAAGTGCCAGAACGTCGTCGAGGTCAAGAGCGGCGACAAGACCAAGACCTATTACCTCACCGGCGACGTCAGCAAGGCGTTCCACGGCGACAACCTCTGCTCCGGCTCCAAGAAGATCGAAGTGACCGGCGTGCCGTCCGAGAAGGATGGCAAGATGATGCTCGCCGTCACCAAGATCGCGGCGGCCAAGTAAGGCTTACCGCCGGTTTTCCACGAGACGCCCGCCCTCCGCTCCGCGCGGTGGCGGGCGTCTTTGTTCTCCGGCATCCGTCAGGCGGTGGCGCCGCCGGTGGAAGCGTCGGGATCCGCGATGCGCTTGAGGTAGTCCCAGGTGTAGATACCGGCGCCGTGGCCGTCTGCCCATTGCGGCTGCACGCCATAGCTGCCGACGTAGCCGAGGCGCGCGAGCAGGAAGGCCCGGGGACCGTAAGGCCGGTCGGGAGCCTTGTAGGTGTTGCCGAAGATGTCCTTCTCGCCGAGGCACGCCGCGCACGGGCAGAAGCGGCGCAAGGTCTCGAGCCGGGTGAAGCTTTCCGTGCCGTCGTCCCAACGGATGGCCAGTTCTTCGCCGATGGGGGTGAGGTCGAGCGGTCGCATGGGCTGGAGAATCCGGTCGGGAACGGCGGTTGTCCAACACGGCCGCCGCTGTTCCATGAATCCGATCTATGGTCCGGGTCGCTGAAAGGCTTGCCGCTGGCCCGTGCGTCGCCTTTGCTCTCAATCCGTGCTGCAAAGCTACGACCCGAACGGCTTCTTCGACGAGATGGCCAGTGACCGCGGCCAGCTCCGTCCCCACTACGAGAAATTCGCCCGGCTCTTCAACGAGCTCACGCCCGCCGAGTTCGACGAGAAGCGGCGCGCGGTGGACCTCGCGTTCCTCCGCCAAGGCATCACCTTCAACGTGTACGGCGACAAGGAGGGCACCGAGCGGATCTTCCCGTTCGACCTCATCCCGCGCATCATCCCGGCGAAGGAATGGGAGTACATCGAGCGCGGGCTCATCCAGCGCATCACCGCGCTGAACCTCTTCCTCCACGACCTGTACCACGGGCAGAAGATCGTGAAGGACGGCGTCGTCCCGCCTTACTACATCCTGTCCGGCAAACATTTCCGCCGCGAGTTCGTGAACTTCGAGGTGCCCAAGGACATCTATATCCACATCTGCGGCACCGACCTCATCCGCGGCGGCGACGGCACGTGGATGGTGCTCGAGGACAACGGCCGGACGCCCTCCGGCGTGAGCTACGTGCTCGAGAACCGGCGAGCGCTGAAACGGTCGTTCCCGGGGATGTTCGAGGCCATCGGAGTGCGGCCGGTGGACCAGTATCCGCAGGAGCTGCTCAAGATGCTCCAGCACATCGCGCCGGCCGGCGTGGTGGATCCCACGGTGGTGCTTCTCACGCCCGGCGCGCACAACAGCGCCTATTTCGAGCACACCTACCTTGCCCGCCAGATGGGCATCGAGATCGTCGAGGGACGCGACCTGGTCGTGCGCGATGCCCGGGTGTCCATGCGGACGACCAAGGGATTGCAGCCTGTCCACGTGATCTACCGGCGCGTGGACGACGACTTCCTCGACCCGACCGTGTTCCGTCGCGACTCGATGCTCGGTGTGCCCGGGCTCATCCACGCGTACCGCTCCGGCAACGTGAGCCTCGCCAACTCCATCGGCACCGGCATCGCCGACGACAAGGTGATGTACCACTTCGTGCCGAAGATGATCAAGTACTACCTCGGCCAGGACCCGATCCTGCCGAACGTGCCGACGTATCTGGCGAGCGAGGAATCCGACCGCAAGTACATCGTCGAGAACCTCGACAAGCTGGTGGTGAAGGCGGCCAACGAATCCGGCGGCTACGGAATGCTGATGGGCCCGCGCTCGACGAAGGCCGAGCAGGACCAGTTCCGCGAAGCCGTGCTCAAGGACCCGCGCAACTACATCGCCCAGCCGATGATCTCGCTCTCGACGCATCCGACGCACGTGGGCGAAGGCCGGTTCGAGGGACGTCACGTCGACCTGCGGCCGTTCGTGCTCTACGGCGAGAAGCCTGTCATCGTCCCCGGGGGACTCACGCGCGTCGCGCTGCGCAAAGGCTCCCTTGTGGTGAACTCGTCCCAAGGCGGCGGCAGCAAAGACACCTGGGTACTTTACGGCGATGAGTGAGCCAGCTGAAACCGTCGGCAGGCATCTCCTGGGCGTTCCCGGCTGACGGTTGGGTCCAGGTCATGGGTATCCTCCGCCTTCTGCTCGCGATCAGCGTCACCGTGCTGCATTTCATGCCCGCGCTCGGCGTGAGATTCCTGGTCGAAGGGCATGTGGCGGTGAAGCTGTTCTACATCATCTCCGGGTTCTACATGGCGCTGGTCCTGACAGAGAAATACACCGGGCCCGGATCTTTCCGGACTTTCCTCGGCAACCGTTTCCTCCGGCTTCTGCCGACCTACTACTTGCTGCTGTTGTTGCCGGTGGCCGTGACCATCGCCGCCAGGATCATCACAGGACGTCCGCTGACTTTCGGCGGTCTGAGCGCCTGGGCGGTGCATGGCCATCACCTTGATCCGGTGCCGGCGGTGCTGCTGGCCGTCTCCAATCTGACCGTGATCGGACAAGAGTTCTCGTGGGCCGGCGCTGTCGAAGCGGTGACGGGAAACTGGGTCTGGACCTGTGACTATTTTGCCCCGGGCATGGTTCCGGGGTTCTTCTTCTTGGGCATCACGCCCAGTTGGACCTTGGGGATCGAGTTGGAGTTCTACTGCTTGGCTCCGATGTTGGTGGCCTTGCGGACGTCGAGGTTGTTGTGGATCGGCGTGGCTTCGTTGCTGTGCCGGTTCGCCTTGGCTTGGTCGGTCCCCTCGTTGGACGCCCTTTGGCAGAGCCACTTCTTGCCGACGGAGCTGATCTACTTCTTGGGCGGTGTGCTCAGCTATCGGGCATTCGCCGCGCAGCGGACCTCTGGGAACTTGCCCGCCATGGCCGCCGGCGGCCGTTTTGTCCTGCCGGGCCTCATCGGGCTCTTCGTGGCGTACCCGCTCCTTCCGGTCGGTCCGCGGGCCGTTCTATTGGCCGTGGTGCTGTCGCTCGCCTTGCCCTTCGTGTTCGCCCTGACGGCCGCCTCCAAAGCCGACCGCGCTTTAGGAGAGCTCTCGTATCCATTGTACCTGGTCCATTGGAACTTGGCCTACCTCTGGTCGTCCATGGCCCAAAAAGGCTGGCTTCCGGGGTTCGACGATCGACGGCTGGCGACCGTGGCCTTCGTCGGGATCGCGTTGCTCGCGTCGGTCGCGCTCGTCCACCTCGTCGAAGCTCCGGTGAACCGCCTCCGCGAACGCCGAAGGCTGGCCAGTCTTGTCCCTTCCCCTGCCTGAAGCCCGGAACGATCCTGCCGCAACCCCCAAGATCCCCACGCCATGCTCTCCCGAGTCGTCAATTCCCTCTACTGGATGTCCCGCTACATCGAGCGCGCCGAGAACACCGCCCGCATCGTGGACACCACGCTCCAGCTGCTGCTCGACTCGCGCCATCTCGACGACGCGCAGCTCACCGCGCACTGGATGCCCATCATCCAGGCGACCGGCGACGAGAGCCTGTTCGCCCGGTTGTACCCGAAGGCCACCGGGCACGCGGTGACCGAGTTCCTGGTGTTCCATCCGGAGAACCCCAACTCGATCTTCACCTCGGTGGCGCAGGCCCGCGAGAACGCGCGCATGGTGCGCGACCAGATCACCTCCGAGATCTGGGAAGAGCTGAACCGCCTGTATCTCTTCCTCAACTCCGGCAAGGCCCGCGAGCTCTGGGACGACAGCCCGTTCGATTTCCTCCAGCAGGTCAAGGCCAGCTCGCTCCAGCTGGTCGGCATCGTCTACGCCACCGTCATCCACAACGAGGGCTGGCATTTCATGCAGGCCGGCAAGTTCCTGGAGCGCGCCGACCAGACCACGCGCATCCTCGACGTCCGCCACGCCTCGCTCCCGGTGAAAGGCCCGCCAACGATCGTCAGCCAGACCGATGCCCTCGAATGGAGCGCCGTGCTCCGCTCCTGCTCCGCATGGGATGCCTACAAGGACATCCACGGCGGCGACGTCGGACCGGTGAAGGTCGCGGAGTTCCTGCTGCTCAGCGAGAACTTCCCCCGCTCCGTGCGCTTCTGCGTCGAGGAGCTGGACCACTCGCTGCGCAACATCTCCGGCGTGCCGGCGCGCCGCTTCAGCAACGACGCCGAGAAGCTCTCCGGCCGCCTGCTGGCCGAACTCGAGTTCGGCACGGTCGACGAGGTGTTCGCCCACGGGCTGCACGACTACCTCGACCTTCTCCAGCTCAAGCTGGGCAACGTCGGCGCCGAGATGTTCAACGCCTACATCTTCCAGCCGTTCGTCAGCATGGAGGACGAGATCCTCGTCCAGCAGGAGTTCCAGCAGCAACAGTGAGGTCGGTCGGTCGGGTCCGGCATAGCAGCCGCGAGATGAAGGTTGACTATATCCGCAACGGATATATAAAATCTGCGTGGGTCGCGGTCGTCCTACCATGAGCACCAGTCCGTCAGCACCCGAGGAACTGCTGCCCCTTTCGCCAGCGGTGTACCACATCTTGGTGGCCTTGGCCGAGGGCGAGCTCCACGGCTACGCCATCATGCAGGACGTGGCGGAGACCACCGGCGGCCAGATCAAGATGGGGCCGGGGACGCTCTATGGGACCCTCAAGCGGATGCTGGAGGCCGGGCTCATCGAGGAATCCGGCGAGCGGCGCGATCCCGGCCTCGGCGACGAGCGCAGGCGGTATTACCGGATGACCGACTTCGGTGGTCAGGTGGCCTTGGCGGAGACGCGACGTCTGTCCCGGATCATCGGCACAGCGAAGCGCCGCGGGCTGGCCGGGAACCTGGTCCCGAGACCCGCCTGATCCGATGAGCACGCCTTCACCGAACGTTCCGGATCCGTTCCATCGCCACACCTCGGCCTATCGGCTGTTGCTCCGGCTGTATCCGTTTGAGTTCCGGCGGGCCCATCGCGATCTGATGCTCCAGTTGTTCCGCGACCAGCATCGGGACGCCTGCCGCCCGGGCACGCGGGGGACGGTCCTGAAGCTCTGGCGCGACACCTTGTTGGACACCGTCAAAGCGGCCAGCCGGGAACATCTGGCCGCGATCCGGGATCGGATCCGGACCGATTCCCGGCGCGCTGCACCGAGGGCATTGTTTATGCAGACTCCTAAAATCGTCCGTCGCCGCCGGTCTTGGTGGCTCGTCATAGTCGGTCTGGTCATCGGCACCACCATCGCCGTCGTCGTGGCATCACGACGCCCCGACCAGTTCCGTGCGACCTCGGTGCTCGTGACCCCCCAGAAGATCTCGATCGGGAGCCAGAATCCCGCGGAGATCCGCGACAACGGCACCGACAACACGCTGGCGCTGATGACCGCCGAGCCCGTGCTGCAACGCACCTTGTCCAAGCTGCAGGAAGGCCCGGGCAACACGAACAAGCTGGTGCGCCCGGGCGTGGGCGCGAACGCCGCGCAAGGCGGGATGTTAGTGATGACCGTGACCAGCACGGACTTCGAGTACGCGCAGAAGTTCGCGGCGGTGTGGGCGCAGGAGTTCGTGGATTTCAAGAAGCAGCAGCGCAAGCAGCTCATCGGGACCACCGAGGC
>JANNAJ010000386.1:0-22936 GCA_031384285.1 Verrucomicrobiota bacterium | reverse complement strand
GCCCGCCACCGCGAGCCGGACGCTTGGGCGTTGCCGGCTCGCGGTGGCGGGCCGGCAACGCCTTGGGGCCGGAGGGCTCACCGTACCCGGAGCTTGGAGGGTTCTCCGGGGCGTGTCCCGCCGGGCTTCGGCCGATGATGTTCACAGCAGCAGGTTCGTGCGGCCGCCATCCGAGACATCCGGTCCACGACCCACCGGACAGGCAAGGGCACCGGGGCACTTCGCGCTTGGCCGAGATCGCAAAGCGGCCCCATCGTCGACGCCCAAGATGTCCTCCAAGCCGGAACCACCCTCCAAAGACCACCTCGGATTCCTCGACGGCATCCGCGGCATCGCGGCCCTTTGGGTGGTGATCGGCCACTGCATGATCTGGGGCGGATCGTTCTGGTACCGGTTCCCGCCGCCGATCATCGCGGTCGATGTCTTCATGTTCGTCTCCGGGTACCTGATGGTCCACCAATGGACGCGCCGGGTGGGCGATGGCGTGGTCCTGACCCGGGCCGTCGTCGCGGAGTTCTGGCTGCGGCGGATCTTCCGGATCGTCCCGGTGTTCTGGGTGGCATTGGCCGCGACCGTTCTTTTCCACGGTCCGCTATCCGCCGGCATGGATGTGCTGCGCGCCGCGAAGCATGAACATGGTGTGGTCTACGACCCGGCGTCGTTCCCGATGGACCCGGTCAGCCTCTTCCTGCGGGCGACCTTCCTGTTCGGGTTCGTGCCGAAGCTCGCTGCTTCGCCGTTCATGGGCGATTGGAGCCTGGCTTTGGAGATGCAGTTCTACGCGGCGTTCCCGTTCGTGCTCGTCGGGCTCCGGCGGTTCGGCGCGGCCCGTTTGTTGTTCGCTGCGGCGTTCATGGCATTCGTCACCGGCGAGGTGCTGATGCGGATGCCGGAGTTCCGCGCGGGGGCCGGGACCGCCCTGCCCTTGCCGATCCTCTTGCCGATGAAGCTCACCGTGTTCCTCATCGGGATGGTCGTCGCCGAGGCCAACCGCCGCTTCTCGGCGCGGCCCGCGGAGGCGTCCCTGCTCGTGGTGATCGCGCTGATGTTCGCCGCGATGCAGGCATGGCAAGTGGCGGGGGTCGCGGCGTTGGCGTTCTATCTGGTCGCCGGGCGAGATCTGGCGGGGGATTTCGCCGGACGGAAGGGAAGCGCTTGGCTGGGCTGGCTGTTCGGCAACCGGCTCATGGCGTTGCTCGCCGACTGCTCGTACGCCGTTTACCTGCTGCACAGCATGGCGATCTCGCTCTGGGGAGGCTGGCTCTGGAAGCAGGACCGCTTCCTCGCCTTGCGGAACCCGGTCCGGATGGTGCTGTTGCTCGTGCTCGTCGCCGCGACCGTCTATCCGCTGGCCTGGCTCATCCACCAGGTCGTCGAGAAACCCGGGATCGGCATCGGCCGCCGTCTGGCCGAGCGATGGTTCCCGCGACCCAAGCACCCGGACGCCGCCGGTTGACCACGAGGCCCTCAGCCCAAGCGGTCCGTGCCCGGCCCGGCCGATCTCAGAAGCCGGCTGAAATGCCCCCCGAGAGCCGTCAACTCGTCCCAGGTCCCCGATTCCACGACCTGACCGCGGTCGAGCACCACGATGCGGTCCGCGCTGCGGACCGTGGAGAGCCGGTGGGCGATCACGACCACCGTCCGATGGTGGCGCGCCTCGTCGAGCGCCGTCTGGACCAGACGTTCGCTCACGTTGTCGAGAGCGGAGGTCGCCTCGTCGAGTATGAGCAGCTGCGGGTCGGCGACGATCGCCCTCGCGATGGCCAACCGCTGCCTCTGGCCGCCCGAGAACATCGCGCCCCGCTCGCCGACCACCGTCTGCAGCCCGGCCGGCAGCCCGCGGATGACGTCCTCGAGATGCGCCGCCGAGACGGCCCGCCGCAACTGTTCCGGGGTCACGCCCGGCCGGCCGAAGCAGATGTTGTTCGCGACGGTGTCATGGAAAAGGAAGGCCTCCTGCTCGACCATGCCGAGGCGGGCATGCCACGAGGCCGGCGAGAACTCCCAGAAATCGGTGCCGTCCGCCACGATCCGACCGGCGGTCGGTTCGCGCAGCCGCAGGAGCAGGCTCGCGACGGTGCTCTTGCCGGAACCCGAGGAACCGACCAGCGCCACGGTCCTCCCCGCGGGGATCTCGAACGAGACACCCTTCAAAGCGACGGTCCCGTTCGGATAGGTGTAGCCCACGCCCTCGAGCCGGATCGATCCGCGGACGCCCGTCCATTCGCGAGCACCGAACGGCCGCGAAGGGAACAGCGGAGAATCGAGCCACCGCAACGCCTCGCGCACCCCGCCCGAGGTGTAGCTGATCTGGCCCATCACGCCGTAGACCTGGTTCATCAGCGGCAGGATCCGGATCAGCACCACCCCGACCACCATCAACTGGTCGCCGGAGAGCAGGTCGTGCTGGATGAGCGCGACGTAGGCCCAACCGATCAACACCATCGCACCCGCCATCGCCAGGATCTCGGTCGCCGGCGCGATGATGCCCCCGAGCACCGAGCCGTGCCGTTCCACGTCCGCCATCCGGTGGTTCAGGCGCCTGAACTCCGCCTCGGCCATGCCCTGGGCGTTGGTCGCCCTCACGACGCGGATGCCGCTGAAGATCCCCGCCAGATAGCCGAAGAGCTCCTGCTGCGCGACGGACCGCTCGTCGCCGCGCCGCTTGAGGCCCGCCTGCAACAAGACGCTCAATCCGCCCACGACCACCGCCAGCACCGCCAGACCGAGCGACAGCCGCCACGAAAGATAGACGATGAACCCCAGATAGCAGAGCCCCAACAGGCAGCGCTGCACCAGGAGGACGACGTACTCCACCGCGTTCTGGGTCCGGATGGTCTCGATCGAGAACAGGTTCCCCATCTCGCCGGATTTCCGCTCCTCGAAGATGTGGATCGAGGCGTGCTGCATCCGGTGGAAGATCGCTTCCCTCAGGTTCGCGGCGATGCGCCGGCTGAACTTCGCCGTCAGCAACATGCTGATGGTCTGGACCACGTTCTTGGCGACGATCGAAAGCAGCACCAAGACGCAGAAGACGCAGACATAGAACCCAGCCGACCGATGCGGGAACAGGTCCGGGAGCCAGTGGAGGAACCGGCCTTTCTCTAGGAACGCGAGCAGCTCCGCCGGCTGCATCCTCAACAGCGCGACCAGCGGGACCAACAGGCCGATGCCGGCACCTTCGAACAACGCCGCCAACATCGAGGTCGCGACGACCGCCGCCACCAGCCATCGGTTGGGCCGCATGTGCGGACGCAGACGGTTCAGGTCGACCGCGAGGTCGGTCAGGAGTCGGATCCAAGATTTCATTCGGCAAAAACTCCGGCCATGGCCGTTCCCACGTCGCGCCCCATCGGTTCATCCGCCGTTCACCAACCACCAGCCGCCCACGCCGAACGCAGCGACCGAGCAAGCCCCCATCAACCCGCGGTACACGCGCGCCCGGTCCGAGCCGGATGCCACCGCCAAGAGCCCGAGGGCCGAGGAGAAGCAGGCCATCGCCGCCACCGTCCCTGCCGCGAACGCCGCGAGGTACAGCACCGAACCGAGCCGCGTCGGGAACGCCAGCGAAGGAAGCACGCCGATCAGATGCGAGCTGCCCGCGAATCCGTGCAACGTGCCGATCCCGAAAGCGGCGTGCGGATGCGCGTGCGGAACCGCGGCCTCCGCATGGACGTGGTCCGGGGCATGCACGTGGAGGTGCTCGTGCCGCGAGCCGTCATGCTCGTGCGCGTGGACATGCACCTGGATCCGGAGCGCCTGCCGGAGGCTCCAGATTCCCACGCCGATCAACACGGCACCCACCAACCGCTCTCCGACGGAGGCGATCAGAGCGAGCGGAAGCGCCTCGCGCAGCGCCAATGCCAACAATCCGACCGACGCCACGCCGGCCGAATGGCCCAGCCCCCAGCGCAGACCGGCTGCCCACGCGCGCCGCTGGCCGCCGACCGCCAGCGGTGCCACGGCCACCAGGTGGTCCGGACCGGACAACACATGCAGGAATCCCGCGAACAACCCTGTGAGGAAGGCGAACATCGATCGGTCCGGAGGGTGCGGGGAACGTCGCCGCCGGAGCAAGCGCTCACCCTCGCGGGGACGCGACATGCCGGCGGCGCAAGCTTGCCTTGCCCCGGACGGACGCCACCTTGCGCCCGATGCAATTGTCGCCGCGCGACCTCGCCCGCCATATCGACCACACGCTCCTCAAGGCCGACGCCTCCGCCACCGACATCCGGAGGCTCTGCGAGGAGGCCCGCGAGCACCACTTCTGGTCCGTCTGCGTGAACGGCTCCCGGGTCGCACTCGCCGCGAGCCTGCTCGAAGATTCCGACGTCAAGGTCGCCGCCGTGGTCGGATTCCCGCTCGGGGCGACCGACAGCGACGCGAAGCGCTACGAGACCGAGACCCTGATCGACCTCGGCGCGCAGGAGATCGACCTCGTGCTGCCCATCGGCCTTCTCAAGGAAGGCGACGACAAACGGGTGCTCCGCGAGCTGCGCGATGTCGTCGAAGCCGCCGACGGCGCGGCGGTGAAGGTCATCCTCGAGACCTGCCTGCTCACCCGCGACGAGAAGATCCGCGCCTGCGGGCTGGCCGTGGAGGCCGGCGCGAAGTTCGTGAAGACCTCGACCGGCTTCAGCACCGGCGGCGCCACGTTGGAAGACGTCCGGTTGATGCGAGAGAGGGTCGGGCCGAAGTTCGGGGTGAAGGCCAGCGGCGGCATCCGCGACACCGCGACCGCGCTCGCGATGATCGAGGCCGGCGCGACCCGCCTCGGCACCAGCGCCGGCGTCGCCATCGTCCTGGGCCACGAGACCGCCAACGGCGCCTATTGATCGCCGCCACGGATCAGGCCGCGCCCGCGAGACCCACGTCCGATGCGGGACACCGCTCGCTCAGCGCCGCTCGTTATGGGCGGCCCGCGAATACTTCTCCGCTTCCAAGACCCTCGCACGGGCCAGGAGCGCCTCGCCGAGGACCAGGTCCGTCCAGACGACGTGGTCTTGGACTCCGGCGACGCGGAGCATCTCTTTTTGCCATGCGGCGCGCACGATCCCTGGAGGAGCCGGCTGGACCGAACCTTGGATGAGCAGACCCATCTGGTTCCGGCGCTGCGCGGCCCCGGCCAGCTTCCGTCCGTCGAGCAGGACGTCGGAGCATTCCCATCCACCGCCGAAGCACTGGCCCGGGCCGCGTCCGTCGCAGCTCGGGGCCAAGGTCGCGCGCGCGCCGAGCCCGATGAAGGCATCGCGGAGCCACGCGTGCATCCGGTGATAACTCTCGGCCGCCCGCAGCAGGCACCAGGCATGCCCGGGCGGCACGGCGAGGCTATAGGTCCAGTCGTCCGCATGCGGCACCACGCCGCCGCCGGTCGGACGGCGAAGCAACGGCCGCGACGGCGTGACCGCGGCGACGTCGGCATATCGCTGCGATTGTCCGAACGTCGCCGCCGGGAGCGTCCACGCGTAGAACCGCAGCACCGGACGTCCGAGCTCGGCGCTGCACTCCAGCAACGCCTCGTCGAGCGCCATGTTCATCGCGGGAGCGGTCGGGCCGGAATCGAGCAGGAACCACGGGGCGGACACGCGCGGAGGCTCGACCGGAACGGGGCTCCGCGCCAACCGGATTCAACGACCGAATGAGGGCGTGCGGACCCCTTCGGGCACCGGAGACCGCTTCATCCGAGCCCGGACCGGATAGCGCCGGGATTGCATCCGCGCCGATGCCGTGGCAACCAATCGCCGTCCTATGCGAATCCATCGCCTCCTCGGCATGCTCCTGCCGCTCGTCGCCCTGACCTGGGCCGGCTGCGACTCCGCTGTCCCCCCGGTCGAGAGCCGGTGGCGTTTCGTCGGCGGCACGACGCTCTCGTTGCAGACCAACGCGCCGACGGTCCGCGACGTCATGGCGCTGCCCGAGTCGACGGCGCTCCGCGGGCCGTTGATGACCAACTTCTCGCGCGTCCTCTGGAAGCTCGCTTCCGGCGACCGACCGATGCCGCCCGCCGCGCTCGCCGACGGGCTCGTGCTGGTCTCGGACCTCGCCGACCGCCTGAGCATCGGCGAGACGCTGGCCCCGTCCTCGTCCCGGCGTGAGTTCGCCCTCGCCGTCCAAGCCGATGCGGCGCGCGCCCAGGTCTGGGCAAAGGCCTGGCCGAAGTTCTTCTCCGCAGCCCACGCCGCCCGTGGCGAAAAGGCCGGCGAACCCAAGGTGCTCGTCCGGTCCGGTTGGGTCGTCGCGGTGTCGGATTCCGCGCTCCTCAGCCCGGAGGACGCGTTCAAGGCGCTTTCGCTCGTGCCGGCCGAGCCCAAGGTCGTGCTGCACGCCGAGCTCCACCTCCCGGGCCGGCCTGCGGCGGTGCTCGACGCCGCGGTGCGCGACGGCGCGGTGCGGACCGAGCTGAAACTGGCCTTCGCCGAAGCGCTGCCGTCGAAGCTCCCCGCTTGGGAGCGGCCTTCGGTCATCCGCGATCCGTTGGCAAAGTTCACGGCGATCCGCGGGGTCCCGGCATGGTTCGGCGAGATCCCGTGGCTCAAGCAGGTGGCCGGAAACGACCTTCCGAAGCAGCTCTTCATCTGGTCCAGCGCCGGCACCAACTCGCTCGACAAGATGCAGACCTACATCGCCGCGCGGGTCGAGGACCCGGAATCCTGGGTGGAGCACGCCGTGGCGGCGCTCAAGCCCAGCTATCCGGACGACCCGAAGGCGGCCAAGCTGTCGGGAGAACTGGCCTACGACCCGGAGCGCCACGCCGCGGCGATCAACCACATCTTCATGCCGCCGCGGCTGGCGCCGTTCCGCGACCAGGACCGGCCCTACCTCCTGCTCGGCGCGATCCCGCCGACGCGTTCGCGTCAACCCATGCCCGCCGGGCTCGTCGCGCAGCTCGAACGCCCCGCGTTGCTCGGATACGACTGGGAGATCACCGCGGAGAACATGGCCCACTGGAACCTGGTCGGGCAGGTCTCGGACCGGTTGCGTTTCCGGGCCCTGGTCAACGACCGCCCGGGCGTCCGCTGGCTCTACGAGGCCACGACGCTGATGGGCGAATCGGTCACCGAGGCGATGGTCACGGGACCGAAAGAACTGACCGTGAAGCGCAAATCGACCGCGGGCTTCACCGCGATGGAGCTGACCTGGCTCACCCGTTGGATCGACGGCGATGCGCCTCCCCGCGGGCAATCCATGAAGGTCGCCCGATGAGCGCGCCGACCCTCGAGCTCGGCGTCAACATCGACCACGTCGCCACCCTGCGGCAGGCCCGTTACCGGGACCAGACGACCGAAGGCCCTCGCCGTGTCGAGCCCGATCCGGTCGCGGCGGCGCTCGCGTGCGAGGCGGCCGGATGCCACGGCATCACCGCCCACCTCCGCGAAGACCGCCGGCACATCGTCGACCGCGATGTCCGCCGGCTCCGCGAGGCCATCCGCACGCGGCTCAACTTCGAGATGGCGATCACTCCGGAGCTCGTGGCCTTCGCGCTCGAAGTGAAACCGGACATCGTCTGCATCGTGCCCGAGCGCCGCGAAGAGGTCACCACCGAGGGAGGCCTGGACGTCTTCGGCCATGGCGCGGCCATCACGGCGACCTGCTCGCGCATGCGGGACGCCGGTATCGCGACGAGCCTGTTCATCGCGCCGGATCCCGCGCAGATCTCGGCCGCGGCCCGTGCCGGCGCGGACGCCATCGAGCTCCACACCGGACGCTACGGGGACCATTGGCATCTCAAGCGCGAGCGCAACGACGAGATCCAGCGCCTCGTCGCCGCGGCCCGCCAAGCCCACGAGCTCGGCCTCCAGGTGAACGCCGGTCACGGGCTCAACGTGGAGAACCTCCCGCTCATCCATCTCGTGCCCCACCTGGTCGAGCTGAACATCGGCCACAGCATCGTGAGCCGGGCGATCTTCATCGGGCTCGACGCCGCGGTGAAGGAGATGCTGAAGGCGATGGAGGGCTACCCAGGGTGACCGCCGCCGGGGCGCCGGGGCGCCGCGTCCTGCCGTCCCGGAACCACATCCGCCCATGATCCTCGGCACCGGAATCGACCTGGTCGAAGTGGACCGCATCGCGTCGTCGTTCGCGCGGTTCGGCGAACGCTTCGCCCGCCGGATCCTCCGGCCGGAAGAACTCGGCTACTGCCTCTCCCACAAAGATCCGGCGAAGCACATCGCCGCGCGGTTCGCTGCGAAAGAGGCCGTGTCGAAGGCCTTCGGCACCGGCATCGGGCCGGCACTCGGATGGCACGATATCGAAGTGGTCCGGGAGCCGTCGGGCGCGCCGAGCATCGTGATGCACGGCGCGGGCGAAAAGCTGCTCGCGCAGCACGGAGCGAAGAGACTCCACCTGAGCCTCACCCACACCGCCGCCCACGCCGCGGCGGTCGCCATCCTCGAGGGTTGACGCCCCTCGTCAGGCCGCGGCGAGTTCCGGCTGCTGCACCGCCTCGTGCTCCTCGATCCGCTTCCGGAGCTTCGCGAAGGCGATGTTCTGCAACTGGCGGATGCGTTCCCTCGTCACGCCGAAGGTCCGGCCGATCTCTTCGAGGGTCTTCTCCTTGCCGCCCTCCAACCCGAACCGTTCGCGCAGGATCGTCATCTCGCGCGTGTCGAGGATCGGCAGGAAACGCCGAAGCATCTCATGCACCGTGCGGTTCTCCAGCACCTCGAAAGGATTCCGGGCCTCGGTGTCCGGCACGACATCCGCGAGCCGGCTGGAATCCTCGTCGCCGAGCGGGGCGTCGAGCGAGGAGGTGCGCTGGGCGGAACGCATCCAGAACCTGACCTTCTTCACCGGCACGCTCATCTCCTCCGCCAACTCCTCGTCGGTGGCCTCGCGGCCGAACAGCTCCTGGAGCTGCATCGCGACACGGCGGACCTTGTTGATCTTGTCCACGAGATGGACCGGCAGCCGGATGGTCTTGGACTGGTTGGCGAGCGCGCGCTTGATGGATTGCTTGATCCACCAGGACGCGTAGGTGGACAGCTTGCCGCCCTTCGCCGGATCGAAGCGCTCGACGCCCTTCATCAACCCGATGTTGCCCTCGTTGATGAGGTCGAGCAGCGGAAGCCCGAAGCCGTCGTAGTCGCGGGCGATCTTCACGACGAGCCGGAGATTCGCGCGGATCATGTGCTCCCGCGCCGCCATGTCGCCGCGCTTGATCCGCGCGGCCAAGGCGTTCTCCTCCGCGATGGTGAGCAGCGGGACCTCGACGGCGTCGCGCATGTAGAGCGTCAACGCGCTCTTGCTCTCGTAAGGCAGCGCCGGGAGCGCCTCGACCGTGTTCTCGCGGGGCAAGACCACGGCAGCGGGCTGGGCAGCCGACCTGTCGACCGGTCGGTTCCGCTCCGTTTGACCGGCGCGTCGACGTGACGCCGGCTGGCGCATCCGTGGGGGGCGAGTGGCGCCGGCCCCATGGCTCGGGCGACGGTTGACCGGCGAGGTGGTTCGGTTCATGACGCAGATCCAATCGAGGTTCATCGGGGAAGTTCCACGGGTTGCACGGCACATCCACCGGCAACCGCTGAAGGAATTTGTCTAACGTTTAGATTTTTGTCCAGTTTTTGTTTATCTAATTGTTAGACAACCATCACAAATCCTGCACGAAACACGACGAAGGTTGCATCCGTCTAATTCAAGTCTAACTCTAACGGCCAGTGACTTCTGAATTGAGACACACCGTCCGAACCGTCGCCCTCCGCACCGGATTGACCCCTCACGTCATCCGGGTCTGGGAAAAGCGTTACGGCACGGTCGCCCCCGTCCGGTCGAGCGGGAACCAACGCCTCTATACCGAGGCCGACGTGGAACGCCTCGCGCTCCTGAAGCGGGTCACGGACCACGGACACAGCATCGGCCGGGTGTCCGCATTGCCGACGGAACGGCTCTCCGCGCTGGTCTCCGCTGCGGACCGTTCCACGGCGGACGATGCGCCGGGCTCCGCGCTGGTCCGGACGGAGGCCGGCCGTTCCAGCGCGGGCCTTTTGGAAGCGGCCTTCAAGGCGGTCGCGGACATGGATGCCGCCGGCCTTGAGCGCGTGCTCGAACAAGGTGCGTTGCTGCTCGGCCAGATCGGCTTGCTCGCGCAGGTCGTCGCGCCGTTGGTCGGCCGCATCGGCGAAGCTTGGCGCGCAGGCCGCCTCAAGGTGGTGCACGAGCACATCGCGTCCGCGGTGGTCCGCACCTACCTCTGTCAAGCGGCCCGTCCGCACACGCTGCATCCTTCGGCGCCAGGGCTGTTGGTCACCACACCGGCCGGGCAGCTGCACGAGCTCGGGGCCGCGCTCGTCGCCGCCGCGGCGACGAGCCACGGATGGCGGGTGACGTATGCCGGCCCGTCTTTGCCGGCCGAAGAGATCGCCGCCGCGGCCATCCACCACGGCGTGCGCGCGGTGGCGTTGAGCCTGGTGCATCCCGAGGACGATGCCCTGCTCCCGACCGAGCTCAGGCGGCTCCGGCGGCTCTTGCCCGGGCCGGTCCGCCTTCTGGTCGGCGGCCGGGCGGCGGCCGCCTATCGCCCGGTGCTCGCGGAGATCGGTGCCGCCGAGATCGCCACCCTCGAAGACCTCACCACGGCGCTCGGACAGTTGCGGCAAGGCCCGCGGTGACGGCAGACTGGCCGCGGAACCGATCACTCGTCACCCCATGCAAACACGCCCCTTCTCTTCGTTCCTCCGTTGGTCCCCGGCTCTCTTCCTCGCCGCCGCGCAGGCCGCCGACAATTCGTTCTACGACAAGGTCCAGGTCACGTCCGCGCCCGTCGCCGGGAACGTCCACCTCCTGCAAGGCTCGGGCGGCAATATCGGCGCGAGCGTCGGGACGGACGGCGTGCTCTTGGTCGACGACCAGTTCGCTCCGCTCGCCGAGAAGATCCGGGCGAAGCTGAAGGAGATCGGGCCGGGCCCGTTGAAGTTCATCCTCAACACCCATTGGCACGGCGACCACACCGGCGGGAACGAGAAGCTCGGCACCGAGGGCGCGATCATCGCCCACGACAACGTGCGCAAGCGGTTGTCCGCGGAGCAGACCATCGCGGCCTTCAAGCAGACCGTGCCGGCCTCGCCGAAGGGCGCGCTGCCGGTGATCACCTTCGCGGAGAGCCTGTCCGTCCATTTCAACGGCGAGGATGTCAAGGTGCTCCACTTCCCGGACGGCCACACTGACGGCGACAGCTTCGTCTGGTTCACCGGCTCCGGCGTGATCCATCTCGGCGACGAGTTCTTCATGGGCGACAAAGGGCCGAGGTTCCCGTTCGTCGACGCCAGCAGCGGCGGCGACGTGCAGCAGCTCGCCAAGAACATCGGCAAGGTCATCGGGATCCTTCCGGCCGACATCAAGATCATCCCAGGCCACGGTCCGCTCGCCTCGCTCGCCGACCTCCGCGCATACCATGCGATGCTGACCGAAGGCATCGAGCACGTCCGCGCCCGCGTCGCCGCCGGCAAGACGCTCGACCAGATCAAGGCCGAAGGCCTGCCCGAGAAATGGAAGGAATGCGGTTCCGGCTTCATCAAGGCGGAGAACTGGATCGAGCAGATCCACCACAGCCTGACGAAGCGGGGCGGCAGCTGACGGCCAGAACGCGGGAGCGCGCCGCTTCGCTCACCGGCCGAAGGGTCCACTCGCGCATTCCACCACGGCGGACCCGCTCGCTCTCGAGGACCGTGGCCAGACGATCCGGCCCGCGAAGTCTCCGTTCCCGGACCGCCGCTTCCCGCGCCGGGTCGAGACCCCGCCAGCGTCCTGCTCGCCTGTCATTCTTCGAGTCTTCGATCGGCGGAGAAGAGCGGGATCGGGCCGTCACTTCGGCCATGGATCGGTTGCGGGCAACTTCGCATAACTTCCCCTCGGCAAGGGCCGTCCCGCCACCCCAAGATTCACACCTGTGGACGACGCCGACACGCCCGTCCGGGGTCGATCGACGCGAAATTCTCCTCAGCTTCACGCACTTGTGACGTTTCGAGAAAATCCACTTGAAGGCACCATTAGTAGGGGTAGGCTAGGCCCCCATCCACCACAGGATGGGGCGAGACAGCGGTAAAAAGCCGGAGTTTCGCCATGATATCTCAGCTTTTGCCCCCTTGCAGCCCAACGACCGACCCAAACCACCCATGATCGACGCCCAAGACGCTCTCGTGTCATCCGCGCCCGCCAAGCCGCTCCGCCGCGGCGCGAAAACCGCCCCTGCCCGCCGGGTCTCCGCGACCTCGGCCGGCCGGTCGTCCCTGAAGCTCGACCGCGTGTTCAGCGACGCCAAAGTGAAGCCGTTCGACCAGCTCGAGTGGGAGAAGCGCACGGCCGAGATCACCGATGATTCCGGCAAGGCGGTCTTCAAGCAGGAGAACGTCGAGGTGCCCAAGTCCTGGTCGGTGCTGGCGACCAAGGTGGTCTGCTCGAAATATTTCTACGGCGACCCGGCGAAATCCGAGCGCGAGCACTCCGTCAAGCAGCTCATCCACCGCGTCACCCGCACCATCGCGGATTGGGGCATCAAGGACGGCTACTTCTCCAAGGCGGACGGCGAGGTCTTCTACGACGAGCTGACCTGGCTCTGCGTGAACCAGCACGGCGCCTTCAACTCGCCGGTCTGGTTCAACGTCGGCCTCTACCACGAGTACGGCGTCGGCAAGCAGAGCAGCCGCGGCAACTGGTATTGGGATTTCAAGGCCAAGGAGGCCTGCCGCGCCGCCACCCAATACGAATACCCGCAGGGCAGCGCCTGCTTCATCCAGTCCGTGCAGGACAACATGGAGAGCATCATGGAGCTCGCGTACGCCGAGGCCATGCTCTTCAAGTACGGTTCCGGCACCGGCACCGATCTCACGCCCATCCGAAGCTCCAAGGAGAAGCTCTCCGGCGGCGGACGCCCCAGCGGCCCGATGAGCTTCCTCAAGGTCTACGACCAGGTCGCCAACGTCGTGAAATCCGGCGGGAAGACCCGCCGCGCCGCGAAGATGAACACCATCCGCGACTGGCACGGCGACGTGGAGGAGTTCATCACCGCCAAGGGCAAGGAGGAGAAGAAGGCCTGGGCGCTCATCGAGCAAGGCTACGACGGCTCGTTCAACGGCGAGGCCTACGGCTCCGTGATGTACCAGAACGAGAACCTGTCCGTCCGCGTCAGCGACGAGTTCATGCAGGCCGCCATCGACGGCAAGGAGTGGTGGACGCGCTCCACGACCTCCGGCAAACCTTTGGAGAAGAAGGACGCCAGCGCCTTGCTCGAGAAGATCGCCGAGGGCACCTGGATCTGCGGCGACCCCGGCCTCCAGTACGACGGCGCCATCCAGAAGTGGCACACCTGCAAGGGCACCGAGCCCATCCACAGCACCAACCCGTGCTCGGAATACGTCTTCCTCGACAACACCGCCTGCAACCTCGCCTCGCTGAACCTGATGAAGTTCAAGCAGGCCGACGGCACCTTCGACGTCGCCCGGTTCAAGGCCGCCGTCCGCATCTACATCACGGCCCAGGAGATCCTCGTCGACAACGCGAGCTATCCCACCAAGCAGATCGCCGAGAACTCCCACATCTTCCGCACGCTCGGCCTCGGGTTCGCCAACCTCGGCTCGCTCTGCATGAGCTACGGCCTCGCCTACGATTCCGATGAGGGCCGCGCCCTCGCCGGTGCCATCACGGCCATCATGACCGGCCACGCCTACGAGCAATCCGCCGAGATCGCCCGCATCAGCGGGCCTTTCGCCGGCTACAAGGATTCCCGCTGCGCCGGCGTCGAGAAACCGCTCCACAAGGACAACGTCGCCTCCACCCTCGGCGTCATCCAGCAGCACCGCGACGCCGTCGAAGGCATCCAGCCCAGCCGCGATTTCGCCTACCTCAAGGACGAGGCCCGCCGCACCTGGGACGGCGCGCTCGCCAAGGGCAAGGCCCACGGCTACCGCAACGCGCAGGTCACCGTGCTCGCGCCCACCGGCACCATCGCCTTCCTCATGGATTGCGACACCACCGGCGTCGAACCCGACATCGCCTTGGTGAAGTACAAGCTCCTCGCCGGCGGTGGCATGCTCAAGATGGTCAACCGCGGCGTGCCCGACGCGCTCCGGCGTCTCGGCTACGGCCCGTCCGAGGTGCAGGCCATCGAGAAGCACATCGAGACCCACGACACCATCGAGGACTTCGAGGAAGGCGGCCAGATCGTCCGCTCCGGCCTCAAGCCCGAGCACTTGTCCGTGTTCGACTGCGCGTTCAAGGCCCACAAAGGCAAGCGCAGCATCCACTACAAGGCCCACCTCAGCATGATGGGCGCGGCCCAGCCGTTCATCTCCGGCGCCATCTCCAAGACCGTCAACATGCCGAACGACGCCACCGTCGCCGAGATCCGCGACGCCTACGTCGCTGCCTGGAAGATGGGCCTCAAGTGCGTCGCCATCTACCGCGACGGCTCCAAGCGCTCGCAGCCGCTCAACACCAAGAAGACCAACGAAGGCGGCGACAAGACCGGGACCGCACCCGAGCAGGTCAAGACCCTCGAGGCCAAGGTCGCCGACCTCCAATCCGAGGTCGCCCGGCTCAACGAACAGGCCAGCCAGCCGCTCCGCCGCCGCCTGCCCGACACCCGCATGGCGGTGAACCACAAGTTCGAGATCGCCGGCCACGAGGGCTACATCACCGTCGGCCTCTTCGAGGACCAGCTGCCCGGCGAGCTCTTCATCACCATGGCCAAGGAAGGCAGCACCATCGGCGGCCTCATGGACAGCATCGGCGCCCTCACCTCGATGGCCCTCCAGTACGGCGTGCCCTTGGAATCGCTCGTGAAGAAGTTCGCCCACCAGCGCTTCGAGCCGAGCGGCTTCACCAAGAACCCGGACATCCGCAACGCCACGTCGATCACCGACTACGTGTTCCGCTGGATGGCCAACCAGTTCATCGAAGGCTATCGCGAGGCCAACTCCCCCGCTCGCGGCCAGCAGGAGCTCTCCATGCCCGGCCTGCTCGAGGAGCTCAAAAAAAAAGTGAACCGTCCCGTCGCTGAGCTCCCGCTCGCGGACGAGACCGTCGGCAAAGCGATCTACGTGAAAGCGGCCCAGAACCCCGCCGCCGCGGTGCCGGTCACCGGCACCGTCGTGGCAGCGGTCGGACATGCGAAGGCGCTCACCAGCACCTTCCAGAACCAGGGCGACGCCCCGAGCTGCCCGACCTGCGGCCACATCGCCGTGCGCAACGGTGCCTGCTACAAGTGCCTGAACTGCGGCGAGAGCCTCGGTTGCTCGTGATCCGCTGACATCGGAAGGTCGATCGGAAGAAGGCCGGACCGCGAGGTCCGGCTTTCTTGTTTCCCGGGTCCGGGACGGGAGATCTCGTGCATCACGGTGATGCAAGGTCGGAAAAGAAAAAGGCGGACGAACCGAGGTTCGCCCGCCTTGAGATCTTCGGACGCGCGGCAGCGCGTCCCCACCGATGGCTCAGTAGCGGTAGTGCTCGGGCTTGTAGGGGCCGGCGGCGGGCACGCCGAGGTATCCGGCCTAGGCCTTGGTGAGCACGACACCGATTCCCCGGAGTCAGACCGACAACCTATGGCGTCACTGTTTCGAGCACGCCGAAGACCGCGAAGTCGGCTGGGTTCGAGGTCAGCAAGCGACGGACGCCCGCTGTGTGGAGGACAGCAGCCAAATGGGTGTCGAGGATGCGTTTCCGTCCCAAATTGAATTGGCGCATCCAGCGAAGCGTCTGGCGCAGACTTTCCGGCGTCGGTTCGAGTTGTCGAAGATCGGGGTCGGCCACGACCGCTTCGATCCAATCCAGCGCCTGCGTCATGGTCAGCGGCGGGTTGAACCGCCGGGCATCGGTGATGACGTGCAGGAACTCGGTCACCACCAAGGACGGAAAGACCAGCGGATCACCGAGCTCCAGTTCGTTTCGCACGGCCGCGACCGTGGCCGCATGGGCCGGATGGTCGGCCAAGGCAAGCTGGACGAGGATGTTGCAGTCCTCCAGTCCGGTCATTCGCGGGCGAACATCTCTTCAGCGAGCTCGGCCTGCGTGATGACCGGCGTCAACACGCGATGGCCCTTGAAAGAAGGAAGATCAAGGATGGACCGAGGCCGGCTTGGCGGCTCAGGGCGCATGGACACCAAGCGGGCGACGGGCTGCTGCCCGCGGGTCACGAGCACCTCATGCCCGGCCTTCACGTCGTCCAAGAACTCCATCAAGTGCGCCGCGAGTTCGCCGGCTTCCGCCGTCTTTGTCATGGGCGGAACCTGGCAGCGGACGGAAAAGGAGTCGAGCGAGGTTTGGATCAGGCTTCGACCCGTGAAAGAAAAAGGCGGGCGAACCGAGGTTCGCCCGCCTTGAGATCTTCGGACGCGCGGCCGCGCGTCCCTAGCGATGGATCAGTAGCGGTAATGCTCGGGCTTATAGGGGCCGTCCGAGGCCACGCCGAGGTATTCGGCCTGCGATTTGGTGAGCTTGGTGAGCACGACGCCGATCTTCTCGAGGTGCAGGCGGGCGACCTCCTCGTCCAGCTTCTTGGGCAGGCGATAGACCGTCTTCTCGTACTTGTCCTTGTTCTGCCAGAGATCCAGCTGCGCGAGCGTCTGGTTGGTGAACGAGTTGGACATGACGAACGACGGATGCCCGGTGGCGCAGCCGAGGTTGACCAGCCGGCCTTCGGCGAGCAGGTAGATGCTCTTGTCGCCCGGCAGGTGGTAGCGGTCGTATTGCGGCTTGTTGTTCTCGATGGTCACGCCCTTGGCGGCCTTGAGCTTGTCGACCTGGATCTCGTTGTCGAAGTGGCCGATGTTGCAGACGATCGCCTGGTCCTTCATCGCGAGGATGTGCTGGACGGTGATGATGTCGCAGTTGCCGGTCGTGGTGACGTAGATGTCGCCGACGCCGAGCGTGCTCTCGATGGTGTTGACCTGGAAGCCCTCCATCGCGGCCTGCAGGGCGTTGATGGGGTCGATCTCGGTGACGATGACGCGGGCGCCGAAGCCGCGCAGGGAGTGGGCGCTGCCTTTGCCGACGTCGCCGTAGCCGCAGACGACGGCGACCTTGCCGGCGATCATGACGTCGGTGGCGCGCTTGAGGCCGTCGGCCAGCGATTCGCGGCAACCGTAGAGGTTGTCGAACTTCGACTTGGTGACGGAATCGTTCACGTTGATCGCCGGGACGAGCAGCTTGCCCTGCTCGGCGAACTTGTAGAGGCGGTGGACGCCGGTGGTGGTCTCCTCGGAGACGCCCTTCCAGGACTTCACGATCTTGGTCCAGATGCCGGGCTTCTCCTTCGCGACGCGCTTGAGCAGGTTCTTGATGACCTGCTCCTCGTGCGAACCGCTCTTGGAGTCGACCCACTTGTCGCCCTTCTCGAGCTCGTATCCTTTGTGGATGAGCAGCGTGACGTCGCCGCCGTCATCGACGACGAGCTCGGGGCCCTGGTCGCCCGGGAAGAGCACGGCCTTGAGGGTGAGCTCCCAGTATTCTTCCAAGGTCTCGCCCTTCCAGGCGAAGACGGGCGTGCCGGTCGCGGCGATGGCCGAGGCGGCGTGGTCCTGCGTCGAGAAGATGTTGCAGGAGGCCCAGCGGACGGTCGCACCGAGCGCGACGAGCGTCTCGATGAGCACGGCGGTCTGGATGGTCATGTGCAGCGAGCCCGTGATGCGGACGCCCTTGAGGGGCTTCTGCTTCGCGTACTTCTTGCGCACGGACATGAGGCCGGGCATCTCGTGCTCGGCGACGGCGATCTCCTTGCGGCCCCATCCGGCGAGGCCGATGTCGCGGACGACGTAGTCCTTGCCGGCCGGCGTGAGCGCGGCGTAGGCGGCGTAGTTGGGGAGCGCGGAAGCGACCTCGGCGAGGGCGGCTGCGGCGGAGGGCTTGAGTTTGGTTTTGGCCATGTTCTTGAGAGTGATCAGTTATCAGTAGGTCAGTGTTCAGTGGCCAGCCAGATGTCCGTCACCTTGGTGACTGATCACTGAAAACTGATCACTGATCACTGTTGAAGTCAGCGGGCCGCCTTCTTGAGCGCGGCGACCTTGTCGGTCTTCTCCCACGGCAGGTCGGCGTCGACCTTGCCGAAGTGTCCGTAGTTCGTGGTCTTGCCGTAGATCGGGCGGAGCAGGTTGAGGTGCTTCACGATGTCGGCGGGCTTGAAGCTGAAGACCTCCTGCACGGCGTCGGTGATTGCCTGGTCGGACAGGCCGCCCTGGGCGGTGCCGAAGGTGTTCACGTACACGCTGACGGGTTCCGGGTAGCCGATGGCGTAGGCGAACTGGATCTCCGCGTGGGTCGCGAGACCGGCGGCCACGATGTTCTTGGCGACGTAGCGGCCCATGTAGGCGGCGCTGCGGTCGACCTTGCTCGGGTCCTTGCCGGAGAAGGCACCGCCGCCGTGGCGGCCCCAGCCGCCGTAGCTGTCGACGATGATCTTGCGGCCGGTGAGCCCGGTGTCGCCCTGCGGCCCGCCGACGACGAACTTGCCGGTCGGGTTGATCAGGAACTGGGTGTCCTTGGTGAGCATGCTCTTCGGCAGGACCTTCTTGATCACCTGCTCGATGCAGAACTCCTCGATCTCGGCGTGCTCCACGTCCGACGAGTGCTGCGTGGAGATGACGACGTTCGAGATGGAGACCGGCTTGTCGTCCTCGTACACGACGGAGACCTGCGATTTCGCGTCCGGGCGGAGCCACTTGGCGAGCTTGCCGGCCTTGCGGATGCGGGTGAGCTCGCGACCGAGGCGGTGCGCGAACATGATCGGCGTCGGCATCAGCTCGGGCGTCTCGTTGCACGCGAAGCCGAACATGAGGCCCTGGTCGCCGGCGCCCTGCTCGGCCTTCTTCTTGCCCTTGGCCGCCTTGGCATCGACGCCCTGCGCGATGTCGGGGGACTGCTGGGTGATGAGCAGGTTCACGAACACCTTGTCGGCGTGGAACACGTCGTCGTCGTTCACGTAGCCGATCTCGCGAATCGCATCGCGGGTGATCTTCACGTAGTCGAGCTTGGCCTTGGTCGTGATCTCGCCGCCGACCACGGCGACGTTGGACTTCACGTAGGTTTCGCAGGCGACGCGGCTGAACTTGTCCTGCGCAAGGCAGGCGTCCAACACGGCGTCGGAAATGGTGTCGGCGACCTTGTCCGGATGGCCTTCGCCGACGGACTCCGAGGAGAAGATGAAGCGTTTGCTCATGAACTTATTTTATTTTTGTGACAATTTAACAGGCAATGTATTGACGTATCGCGATGCGTTGATATGAAAGGAGGCGCTGAACGTCAACGCACAATTCCCAAAAACTTTCACCCCGCCCCGGCCATGACTCCGACCCTCAAATCCCTCCGCGCCCTGGCCGATCCCACGCGGCTCCGTATTCTTGCACTGTTGGAGGGCGAGGAACTCTCCGTGGCCGAGCTCCAGGAGATCACCAAGCTCGCGCAGTCGCGCATCTCCACGCACCTCGGCCTGCTGAGTGAGACGGGCCTACTGAAGTCCCGCCGCGACGGTAAGCGCACCTTCTACCGGCTTAATCCGCTCGCCGATGCTACGGGCAGCGCCTTTGCCCAACTGGCCATCGGCGCAGCCAAAGAGTTGGCGGAACACGACGGGGATCAGCTGAACCTCAAGCGCGTGCTCGGCCTGCGGCAGCAACAGGCGCAGGTCTATTTCAACCAGGTCGCCGGCCGCTTCGACCGCAGTTACGGGCCGGGCCGTTCCTGGCCTGCGTTCGGCCAACTGCTTCTCCGCATGTTGCCGCCCTTGGTCGTAGCCGACCTTGGCTCCGGCGAAGGTCTGCTTGCCGAACTGCTGGCACGGCGCTGCAAGCATGTCATCGCCGTGGACAACTCGGAAAAGATGGTCGAGTTCGGCGCGAAAAAGGCGAAGAAGAACGGCCTCAAGAATCTGGAGTTCCGCCTCGGTGATCTGGAAAATCCGCCAATCGACAGCGCCAGCGTTGACCTCGTGATCCTCAGCCAAGCGTTGCATCATGCCGAGGACCCGGCGAAGGCCATCAGCGCCGCGCACCGCCTGCTGAAACCCGGCGGCCAGTTGCTGCTGCTCGATCTCGCGAAGCACAAGTTTACGCGGGCGCACGAACTCTACGGCGACCGCTGGCCGGGCTTCGCGGAGGCCGACCTCCACAAATGGCTCGAAGCGGCCGGCTTCAAGAAGATCGAACTGAGCATCGTCGCCCGCGAAGAACAGCCGCCGCACTTTGAGACGTTGCTCGCGGCGGCGGAAAAATAACCGCCAGCACACATCTCCTGGCGCTTATGGATTGGCTTTAAGAGCACTTCTTGACATGGTCTGCCCATGAATTCTGCCCGATCCCTGTCACTTGGCCTCGCTTTGGTCGCCTTGGTTCCTGCCCCGGCGTTCGCCTCGCTCTTCTCCTTCGATGGTTCCTCTGAACCGGACTCCGCCACCTTCGGCCCCACGTTTACCACCATTGTCTTCCCGGCTACGTCCTGGGCCAGCAATGGCGATGTGTTGACAATGAATACGGCCGTCGGCCAGGGCATCTGGTTCGGGGCAGGTTACGCCTACGGGGATAACCCGGCCTGGAATTTGTCGGACAACACCATCGGCAACGGCCTTTCACTACGCACCAAAGTGTCGGCCGACGCCACCGAATGGAGCGCCTATCTGGCTGACGGCAGCAAGTTCGCCGGCCTCATCTTCAATAACACTTCCGTCCAGTATCATACGGACACAGGTTACGTGACCCATGCGCTCGACGGCACGCAGTTCCACACCTACGGCTTCGTTCTGAAGGAAGGACTGGTCGCTTACACTTTGGACGACGCCTTGCTCTACAACGGTCCCGCGGCAAATTCGTCAGGCTACATCGGCCTCATCGGCGACGGCTCGGCGACCACACTGGGTGGCACCGGCCAATTCTTGGTGGACTACGCCATCTGGGACAACGCTCCCACCTCATTGGTGCCAGTGCCCGAGTCGGGCTACTGTGCCGTCCTCTCACTCCTCGGATGCGCAGGCTTCGCCGTCTGGCGGCGCGTTCGCTCCCTGCGGACCTGAGGGTTGCAAGATTGCCGGCGTTCCTATCACGCCCTTGGCTTTTTCGTTTCGGCCCAACGCGGCTTCCGCCTAGCCTCAGCCCGTGTCCGCTACTCCGCTCCTGACGCTTGATCTGCCCGGCCTGCCCCCGCCCCGTCGCGGGAAGGTCCGCGAAGTCTTCGACCTCGGCGACCGCTTGCTCTTCGTGGCGACCGACCGCATCTCCGCCTTCGACTGCGTGATGCCCAACGGCATTCCGCGCAAGGGCGAGGTGCTCACGCAGATGTCGCACTTCTGGTTCGACCTCACTGAACCCTGGTTGCCGAACCACCGCCTCGCGAAGGCCGGCGATCCTCTGCCAGTTGCGCTCGCGCCGTTCGCGGAACAACTTCAAGGCCGCAGCATGATCGTGAAGAAAGCCCAACCGCTCGCCATCGAGTGCGTCGTGCGCGGCTACCTCGCGGGCTCCGGATGGAAGGAATATCGTCAGAGCCAGACCGTGTGCGGTCTCCCGTTGCCGTCCGGTTTGGTGGAGTGCAGCGAACTGCCGGCGCCCATTTTCACGCCCGCCACCAAGGCCGAAACCGGTCACGACGAAAACATTTCGTTCGAGCGTGCCGCCGAAATCGTAAGCCTCGAGATTGCCGAACAGGCCCGCACGCTGAGCCTGAAGCTTTACGGCTTCGCCCGCGATTACGCGCGTGAACGAGGCATCATCATTGCGGACACAAAATTCGAGTTCGGACTCTTCGACGGTGAACTCATCCTGATTGACGAGGTGCTCACGCCCGACTCGTCGCGCTTCTGGCCCGCCGACTATTATGCGCCCGGCCGCAGCCAACCGAGCTACGACAAGCAGTTCGTGCGCGACTATCTCGAGACGCTCGACTGGAACAAAACGCCGCCCGCCCCGGCCCTGCCGCCCGAGGTCGTCGCAAAGACGCAGGCGAAGTATCTCGAAGCCTTTGAGCGGTTGACCGGCCGACCTCTTTGACCGCTTAGTCAGAGCGCGCCACTGTCCCGCATCTCTTGCAGGTCATGGGCGGTCGATAGATCAGCAAAATAGTGGAAGCGGAACTCATGGAGTCAGCGTAGGACGTCCGAAACCGCGTGACGAGTTCAGGCCGTTGTGAGCAATGCCGCCACGAAGGCGGCGAACTTCGAAGCATCCAGCCGTCCGCTCGTGCGCATGCCGGAGCAGAGGTCCACGCCGGCCGGCCGCACAGCCGCGACGGCGATCCGCACGTTGTCGGGCGGCAGACCGCCGGCAAGGAAGACGGGCTTCGGCAACGCTCGCGATGCAGCAGACCTTGAGACGAGGACTCATGCGGTCACAGAAAAGCCCCGCGCAAAGGCGGGGCTTGGTGATTTTTCCCGTGATCAGTTTGACACGTATTCGCGCGGGTCGGTAATCCGGCCGGCGATGGCGCTGGCGGCAACCGTCGCGGGCGAGGCGAGGAACACCTGCGATTCCTTGTGGCCCATGCGGCCGGGGAAGTTGCGGTTCGTGGCGCTGATGCACTTGAGGCCGGGCTGGTTCATGCGGCCGAAAGTATCCACCGGGCCACCGAGGCACGCCGCGCAACCGGCGTTCTCGGTCATCCGCACACCTGACTCCACGAGGATTTCCCAAATCGTCTGGTTGCCCCAGCGCGTGCGCTGAAGGTCGCCCACGATCTCGGGCGTCGCCGGCACGCCGAAGGTGTCGATGGTAACCTTCCGACCGCGCAGCACACGGGCGAACTCGACGAAGTCGCTCGTCTTGCCGCCAGTGCAGGAGCCGACGTAGGCGCGGTCGAGCTTGATGTGGCCGAGTTCCTTCGCCTTCTTGCGCTGGCCCGGATCGGGATGGCACGCGACGGTCGGCTCAAGCTGGTCGAGGTTGATGACCGTCTCATAGACGAATTTTTGTTCTTTGTCCGCGAACACCGGCTCGAACGTGGACTTCGTCCCGTTCAGCCGCGTGCGGCCCTC
>JANNAJ010000140.1:0-21084 GCA_031384285.1 Verrucomicrobiota bacterium | reverse complement strand
CGGGCCGTGGTGGTCCTGGCTGGGCGAGGTCTTCAACGCCAGCGCGTGGGTGTGGATGAAGGGCATGATCGCGCTGAGCCGCATCGCGACCGAGATGCCGGGCGGCCATGGGTATGTGGAGTCACCGGCGTGGCCATGGTGGGTGCCCTATTACGCGCTGCTCATCGGCATCGTGACCGGACGCGCCTTGCGACCGGCAGAAGTCCGGTGGTGGGGATGCGGCACGGCCATCTGGCTCGGGGCGGCATCGGTGGCGTGGATGGTCCGCCAAGGCGAGGCGCGGATCACCGTGCTCGGCGGAGGCGAGGCCGTCCTCGTGGACGCCCCGTGGAACGCGGAGGACATCCTGCTGGACGCCGGGGACCTGCGCTCCGGCGAAGCTCTGGTCGTGCCGTTCCTCCACGTGAACGGGTTCGACCGGCTGCCGTTCTTCGCGGCGACGCGCGGCGATGTCCGGCATCTCGGCGGAGCGCCGTTCGTCGTCGCGGCGTTCTTGCCGCGGTACGTGGTCCTCGGTCCCGGGTACACGCGGTCGAAACTGCTCGGTGAGTTGCGGCGGACGTCGGCCGCCTTGGGACTCCTGTCGCGCGTCGTCGCGTCCGGCGGACGGGTTGCCGGCTGGGAGGTGCTGCATCCGGCGGCAGGCGATCGTTTCGCGAAGCTCGACGACAACGGGTTGGTGCTGGCGCGGGAGATCGGGGGCTTCCGCGTGTTGTGGCTCGCGGATCTCGGCCGCGAAGGTCAGCGGAGCTTGCTCGGACGGGGCGATGCGAGGGCCGATGTCGTGATGGGCGGGATGCCGTCCGACGGCGCACCGCTGGGAGACCCTTTGCTCGCGGCCACCGGGGCGCGCCTGGTCGTCTTCGCTTCAGGCGAACGGACGACCCCGGCACGGGCGAAGGAGGCCGTGCGGCGACGGCTCGCGGAGCGCGACGTGCCGGTGATCTTCACCGCGGACAGCGGGGCGGTGACGTTGCGCATCCGGGACGGCGTGTGCGAGGCCGTCGCGATGGACGGCACGCGGATCCGTGTGGTGTCCGCGGGCCGCGATCCCAGAGCTGCCGGTGCGCCGGACGGTCAGGGCTTGGGCCGGTAAGTGCCGCCTGAGCCGGACCCGGGAGCCGTCTTCGGCGGGAGGGTCGGTGCGTTCGTGTCCGGAGACCGGCGCCGCGTCGTCGGAGCCAGTTTGACCGTCGGCGCGAAATCCTCGTTGGGGATCACGCTCGCCTCGCGGGCCATCCAGAAGGTCAGCAGGTAATCCACGCCGGGATGCGCGACCGGGGCGTCTTCGCCGCCGCCGAGTTGGTAGGCCGACCGCACCCACTGGAAAGGAGCGACGGGCCGTCGGTCGAGCGGCTGCGCGAACTGGGCCCACTTCTCCCCTCCGACGGCGATCTTGGGCACGGTGGCGTCGCCGGACGCATCGTGCGCCGCGGACCATCGCGGGGCGTCGGGATACTGGCTGAGCACGCCCTGCAGGGTCGCTTGGGCGGTGAAGTCGTTGGGAGTGGGGTTGAACGCGCTCACGTAGCAAGCAGCCACGAGAGGGTTCAGTTGGGGGCCGCTGCCGCGCCAAAGCTGGGTGAGCCGGTCCTGGTAGGTGAGGCGCCGCGTCTCGTTGGTCTCCATGCGGGAGAGCGCGAGAAGGTTGACCGCGGTGAAGGCGCCCAGTCGGCTGTCACCGTACCGGACCGATCCCGTCGCCGGCAGGTCCAGGAAAGCCCGCGTCTTCTGGACATAGAGGGCCGCGAAGCGGTCCGGTCGGACCACGGCACCGGTCCGGAGCACGGCGGCGGCGAGAGCCGGGGTGACGAACGTGACGTTGCCGCGGCCGTCATCGAGCAGCCACTTGTCCGCCTGCAGGCGTTCGATGACCTGGACCGCGGCAGCGGTGACGCGTTCGCGGATCTTCGGGTCGTTGCGCACGAACTGCCAGACCGCGGCGAAGCCGAGGTTGAGCGCCGCGTATTGGTCGCGGGACGGGCCGCCCAGCCAGACGACGCCGGAATTGGTGCCCGTCCCTTGGAACGCGAGCCGGCCGAAGCCCGGGCGGGCCGGGTCCTCGCCGCCGTAGGTGGCGTAGAACTTTGCGTAAGCAGGATCGGCGCCGCGGCCGACGAAGCGCGGCAGATATCCCGGACGTCCGGTGGCACGAAGCAGGGTCTCGATCCCGGTGAGCAGTTCGCGGATCGCCGGGAGGCTCGGGTTGTCGCCGACCACCGAGCGGTCGTCGCGGGTGACGGCAAACCGGTAGGCATGGGCCGCTAGCAGCAGGCCCGTCCAGGCCGCGCTGTCCTCCAAGGCCTCGTAGCGGACGACCGACGTCCGCTCCTTGTCCGTGTAGCGGATGCTGGCGACGAGGCCACCGACGAGATGGCGGTCTCGGAGGTTGTCGATGTAGCCGTCCGCCCGTTTGCGCAAGGTGGCGAGCTCGTTGGTCCCCAGCTCGGTCCAGCGGGTCGAGTAGCGCTCGCGGGCGATCCCGTCGAGAGCCTTGGCCTGGCGCTCGGTCAACTGGGCTCCCGCGGGCAGCGCCAAGGACAGCGCGGCGAGCAACGACCAGACGATGCGGAACGACATGGCGGTGAAAGTGCGGAGCCCCCCGCGACGAGGCAAGCTCGGGTGCGGCTCAGCCGACGCGCCGGTAGGCGACGTGGTTCGTCGGTATCCCCTTGGAGTTGAAGCCCCGCTCGAAATCCGTCTTCACGTCCAGCAAGCCGGGAGGTTCCGGGACGCGCACGAATCCCGCGTCCGCGTCGAACACGTGCTCCATCTGGGCGAAGTAGCTCCGCTCGTCGGTGCGCAGGTAGACCACTCCGTCCGGTGCGAGCGCGCGGTGGACGAGGCGGGTGGAGGCTTGGTTGATCAAGCGGTTCTTCCAATGCCGGCGTTTGGGCCACGGATCAGGAAAGTAGATGTGGATCGCGCTGAGCGATCCGGGCGGAACCATCCACTCCAGCAGGTAGGCGGCTTCCAGGCGGATGCCGCGGAGATTGGTGAGACCGGCGCGGCGGCCCTTGCGGTCGATCTTCTTCAGCCGGCCGAGCAGGCGTTCCACGCCGAGGATGTTGCGTCCGGGGTGGAGCGCCGCGTGCCGCACGATGAAGGATCCGTCGCCCGCGCCGAGCTCGAGCTCGACGGGGTTGGCGTTCCCGAAGATCGCGGCCAGGTCGAGCCGTTGCATGATGTCCGGGCGGAGCAGGAGCGCTCCTTCCGGCGGGATCGCGGCCGGGGCCGGGGCTGTGGTCGGGGCTGTGGTCGGTGCGGGAGGAGTGGCGGGCAGGTCCATCGTCGTGGAGGCGAGTGAAGCGCAGTCCTCCTGTCCGGCACAACCAAACGCGACGATGCCGGAGGCCGATGGCGATCCGGCGCCTCGCGCATCTTGGCGGACCGATCGGCGCCGTATCCCTTCGACATGGGTCGGTCGCCGCTCCGCGGGCACGGTTCAGTCGCGTCGTGTGAAAGGCGCCTTCAACGCCTCGTGCCCGCCTTCGACCAACTCTTCGCCCACGTCGGAGAGGACCTTCACCTGCCGCTTCACCGTGCGGACGGAGCGCCGCGCCAAGCCGAAGAGGCCGCTCGGGGTGATGAGCAGCGCGCCCATCGTCGCCAGGGCGAGCATGGGGTTGAACGACCGCATCGTGCGCATCGTCCTCCATACCTCGCCGACCGGCTGTTCGGCCGGCTCGCGGACGCGATGCAGCAGGTTCGTGACGAGCAGGCAGCCGAGCAGCGACAGGCCGAAGACGACATGGAAGTCCCGGATCGGTTGGCCGAGGAACTCGCCGAGGTGGTCGGGGATGCGTCCGAGCAGCCAGCCGCCGAGCGCCGGACCGAGCGCGGTCAGCAGGCTCGTCAGCGCGAAGAACGTCGAGACGTAGGCCGCGCGGCGTTCAGCCGGGACGAGCTTCACCATCAGGTTGAACTGGCAGAGCTGCAGGCCCGCCGTCGTCGCGCCGATGACGAAGTAGCTCGCGTGGAGATGCAGCTTCCAGGTCGGCCCGGCGAGCGACCAAGCCGCCAGCGCCACCAACGACCACACGGTCGCGGCCACCATGAGCACCGGCTTGCTGCCGAAGCGGTCCGCCAGCATCCCCCAGCCCTTCAAAGTCAGGATGCCGCCGAGGCTCCCCGTCGTCGTGAGCTTCACCACGTCGCCCACGGAAAGCCCGGGACCCTCCATGAGGAACATCGTGTAGAACGGCATCCCGACGTTGAGCAGCAACCCCCAGAGCCCGATGAACGCGATGAGCCAAAGGTAGTTCGTGTCGCGGGATACCGCCCGCAGGTCGTCGAGGGCGAGGACACGGGACGTCCTGGCCGTGACGCTGGCGGGGAACTTCATCCGCGTGAGGAAGAAGAGCCCGACCAAGCGCGAAGCGCCTGCGGCGGCGAAGATCCAGCCGAACGTGGCCAGCGACCGGCCGCCGCGGTCGGCCATGTGGCCGGCGAACATCACCACCAGCAATGTCCACGCGCCGAAGAGCAGGTTGCGACGGCCGAAATACCGGCCGCTGATGCGCTCGGGCACCACCTCCGCGATCGCCGTGGACCACGTCACGCTGCCGATGCTGTTCGCGAGCGTCGCCACCAGCAGCAGGCCTCCGAAGACGAGGTCCTGCCCGGAACTCAGCCACGGCAGGAACGACACCAGGCCCCATGGAAGGGCGCTGAAGATGAAGCTCAGGCACATGATCTGGTAGGTCGAGAAGGCGCGCTGGAGCACGGCCGTGACCGCCGGTTGCGCGAAGTTGCAGAGGTGCGGCAGCGCCGCGGCGAGGCCGATGGCCTGCGGTCGCCAACCGAGGACGGAGACCGCGAACGCGATGACGAACGCGAAGTTCGGCATCGTGAGGTTCAGCATGGGCACGCTGAAACACGCCTCGATGGTCGAGTATTTCAGCGTGAGCAGCAGGTCGCGATGGCGGAGGCGGTTCACCTAACGGGTCCGCGTCCGATCGGGGACGGACAGCATCCCCATCCAGTCCAGCACCCTGCAACCCAGCATCAGGTAGAGGATGCCGACGGTGACGACGATGAGTCCTAGCAGGCCCGCTTCGTCGCGTAGACGCAGCGCCATCCATGCCACCAGCGCGAGACAGCCCGCCCCGACGGACATCATGGTCGCCACCGGGCGGCCGCGTTCCAAGAGCATCAGGCCCAGGGGTGCCCCGACACAGGCGATAGGCGCCGCCACCAGCCACCGTTCGAAGAGGGAGACATCGAGACCGCTGGTGCCGGCGCGGACCATCAGGCCAAGGACGGCGTTGAACCCCATCAGCACGACGCAGGATGCCATGGCCGTCCGGAGCGAGACCCGTCGCAACAGCAGCATCACGGCGTAGAACGGCACCACGCCTCCGCTGCCCAAGACCGAGCCGAGGCACGCTGCCCCGAGCCCGCCGGAAACCAAGGCCGCCGTCGCCAGCATCTTCCCGGGGCGGACGAGCGCATCTTCCTGGTCCGTGATCTCGTCCGCCCGCGACAGCAGCGAAAGTCCGACCGCGCCCCACAACCCACAATAGAGTCCGAGCGCGACAGTCGTGGGCACCAAAGGGGCGAGATACGTGAGGCCGAGGGGCAAGCTGATGAGGCTGCCCGCGGCCGCGCTCCGCACCATGGACCAGTCCACTGTCATGCCGCGGCACAACACGAAGGTGACCGCGCTGGTCATGCCCACGGCCTGCACGGCGAAACCGAAATCGCACGCAGCCGCCAAAGAACCGGCATCAGGCTCGAACAGCCACGGGAGACCGGTCATGCCGCCGCCCACGGGCGCGACGCTGCCCAGCCAAGAGCGCAAGGCCATCGCCATCGCCAGGTCCCAATGCTCGGCGAGGTGGCTCCATTGCCCGGCATCCCATGCCGCATGGCCCCAGAGGACGAAGAAGACCGCGAACCAAAACGCGAGCGGTCCGAAGCCGGCCAGGGACGTTCGTTTTGTCACGAGACCAATCCTAGCGAAGGGGGCGTCCGAACGTCGAGCTTGGAGCCCTTCACGGACGCCGTGACGATCCGGCGACAACAGGCCTCGATCGTTGGCCGGACGGCTTCGTCGGTTGGTGGCATCGGACGGTCGACAGCATGCCGGCAATCGCGACCGGGATCCCGGGGTCGCCGCCGCGGTCGGCTTGCGGATGAAGGCCGGCCCCGTCGACAAGGTCATCCGCCGCACCGGCGATGGCACCCTATCGGAGGTCGCGAAAAGGATCCTATCTGATCGCGTTCCCGTGCCGCAGCGGCCGCGGGTCCTCTCACTCCAGCGCCTCGCGCATCTTGGCGAACCAATCGCCGCCTGAATCTTTCGCCACGGGTTTGCTGGCCGCGACATCGACGTCCTCCACGCATTCGGGCGGGATCTCTTTCAGGAAGGGCGACGGATGGCAGGGCAGCAACTGGCCGTAGCGCTTGCGGCCGGAACAGTGCGAGAGCCGGAGCGTCTGGCGCGCGCGGGTGATGGCGACATAGAAGAGCCGGCGCTCCTCGTCCATCGTGCCTTCCACCTTCGAGCGCGAATGCGGCAGCAGACCGTCCTCCAGCCCGACGAGGTGGACGTGCGGGTACTCGAGCCCTTTGGCGGCGTGGACGGTGATGAGCGTGACCGCGTCGCCGGCCTCTTTGTCCTCCTCGCGCTCGTGGTCGAGCGTGAGCTCCTCGAGGAACTCGTCGAGGCGCTTCTGCGGATGGCGGCTGACCCGGACGGAGGCCGGCGGCGCGGCAGCCGCGGCGGGCCGCTTCACGGTGAGCCCGAGCGCCTCGTCCTGGTCGTCGAGCGCGAGATCGGTCGCGACGACGGGCGCGGCGGAGTTCGGCCCCGTCCGCCGCGCGGCCGGGCCTTCGGGGTCGTCGAGCGTCTCGATGAGCTCGCGGATGTTCTTCATCCGGTTCTCCGCGGCCTCCGGCGTCTTCTCGAGACGCTGGAGATCGGCGATGTAGCCGGTCTTCTGGAGCCATTCCTCCGCCCAGCGGCCGAGCGAGAAGGATCCGTCGGTGAGCAGCGGCGCGCGGGTCTCCTCGATGAAGCGCAGGAACTCGCGCATGGATTCCGCGGTGCGCCCCTGGAAACCCGCCTGCACGTCCGTGTGCCGCATGGTGGCGAAGACGCTGCAGTTGCGCGCGTGGCTGGCCTCGAGCACGCGCTCCATCGTCACGTCGCTCAGGCCGCGGGCGGGCGTGTTCGCGATGCGGAGCAGCGCGATGTCGTCGTGCGGGTTGAGGAAGGTCTTGAGGTAGGCGAGGAAATCGCGGACCTCGCGGCGGTCGAAGTAGCTCTGCCCGCCGATGAGGTGGTAGCGGATCTTGGCCTTGCGCAGCGCGGTCTCCAGCGGTCGCGCCTGCTGGTTGGTGCGGAAAAGGATCGCCTGGTCGCCCCAGGGCACGCGGCGCGCGAGCCGGTCGTACTCGATGTTCTCGGCGACGACCCGAGCCTCCTCCTCGTCGTGCTCGAAGCACTGCATCAGCAGCTTATCGCCGTCGCCCTTGGCGGACCACAGGTTCTTGCCCCGGCGCCGGGCGTTGTTCTTGATCACCGCGTTCGCCGAGTTGAGGATGTGGTTCGTCGAGCGGTAGTTCTGCTCCAGCTTGATGACCTTGACCTCGGGGAAGTGCTTCTCCAGGTCGAGGATGTTGGCCACCTCGGCGCCGCGCCAGCCGTAGATCGACTGGTCGTCGTCGCCCACGACGCAGAGGTTGCGCGATTCCTTCGTCAACGAATGGACGAGCTCGAACTGGGATGCGTTGGTGTCCTGGTACTCGTCGACCATCACGTAGCGGAAGCGGTCGCGGCAGGCCTCCAAGGCGTCCGGATGCTCGCGGAAGAGCCGGAGCGTGAGCAGGATCAGGTCGTCGAAATCCACCGCGTTGCAGGCGTGGAGCGCGGATTCGTAGCGCTTGGCGACGTGCTCGGCGAGGGCGCGCACGCCCGGGTCCTCGAACGCCCCGCCGCGCGAGCCGCCGTTCTTGAACTTGCTCAGCATCGCCAGGATCGCGCCGGGATCGGTCTTCTCGCCCTTGGCGGAGATGGCCGAGAGGATCTTCTTCATCGCCGCCAACTGGTCGCCCTGGTCGTAGATCACGAAGCTCCGTTTGTAGCCGAGCTTCTCGATGTGCTGGCGCAGGATCCGCACGCACAACGAATGGAAGGTGCAGACCGTCGGACGCTCGGGTTTGGAGCCGTCCTCGCCGCGGGGCTGCTTGGGCACGAGCTCGTTCACGCGCTCCTGCATCTCTCGCGCGGCCTTGTTGGTGAAGGTGACGGCCAGGATCTGTCCGGACGGGATGCCGCGCTTCACCATGTGCGCGATGCGGTGGGTGATGACGCGCGTCTTGCCGGTGCCGGCGCCCGCGAGGATGAGCACCGGGCCGCGGTGGGTGACCACGGCCTGGCGTTGCTCGGGGTTCAGCGTGTCCAGATCCAGCACAGGGCCGCGGAGGATGAGAGCGGGGGCCGCCGGGTCAAGCGGTCAGGAAGGGGTGCGATCAGAAGTGGCGGACATAGGTAGCGCTGAGCGGCCCACCGAAGGGACGCTCCCGTTGGATCAGGGTGGAACGGCCAACTTGGCCGTCCTCGGCGGCAACTTGCCGCCGAGCTTCGGCACCGGTGGCGCACCTACCCGAAGGAGCGTTCCTGGCGCACCTGGAGCGGCGGGCGAGCCATCCGCCCCGACCGGCAGGCGACCCGTTCCACCTGGACCTCGACGGCATATCTCGGCCCGCCAGGGCCACATCATTGTCCGCCACTTCCGATCGCACCCGGAGGAAGGAGCCATCCGCCGCGGAAGCCTCCGCGAAGTCGGACGAAGCGGACCCCCGTTCACCAAGCGCGCTCGATGCTCCGGCGCTGCCAGAGGAACTCGAACATGTTGCCCTCGTGCGGCTGGTCCCACGAGATCTTCATGGTCGAGACCGGGCCGATGTTCAGCCGCTCGATGTGCGCGTAGGCCTCGAGCTGCTCGATGAACGCCGGATCCTTGGTGATCGCCGTGCAGGCCAGCGTGTAGCCGATCTGGCCGAGCATGTCGGCCTGCGCGCAGGTCACGACGCTGGCGTACGGGCAGAGGAACTCCTTGTTGGCCAGCGGATGCGCGAAGGAATCGCAGCGCACGATGGTCGGGCGCATGTAGGTCCCGCCCTCGAAGACGGCCTTGCGCGGTCCGGTGCGATGCTTGGCGGTGGCGTCTTCGGCGCCGGGGGTCTTCAGGCCTTCCTCGATCTGGTTGTCGATGAAGTCGGCCATCTTGAGGTTGGCGAAACCGGACAACCGAGCGTTCTCGTCGTCGGGCCGCGTGGGCTCCACCGGGCCTAGCTTCTGCGCGAGCGCTTCGGCGATCTCCGCGGCGTAGCGGGGCACGACGATGGCCGAGGCGTTGATGCAGGAGCGTCCCCCGTTGTCGCTGATGGCGCTGACCATCACGTCGATGTGCTCGCGCCAGTTCTCGATCTGGTCCTCGCCGATGAGGATCTTGCTCCAGCCGGGACCGTGGAGCTGGATGGCCGGGTTGTTGGCGTACTGCGCGGTGGTGGACTTGTCGCCGAAGATGAGCGCCCGTCCGCAGTTGCTGAGGATGGTCGCCGCGCCGTCGTGGTCGGTGGCGTAGAAGCCGAAGGCCTCCGCCGGCACGCCGGCGGCGATGAACGCCTGGATCAACCGGTAAGGCGTCCACGGCTCTTCTTTGCCGGGCTTGATGACGACCGGCGTCTTGAGCGCGATGGCGGGGATCCAGAGCGAGTTCACCGCGGGCGAATTGCTCGGCATCACGAGGCCGAGCGCCGAAGCGGTGGGGAAGAAGCTGAGCTTGGTGCCGAACTGCTCGCCGTAGCCCCGGTCGAGGATCGAAAGATCGAGGCCGCGCGAAAGGCCGTTGAGCACCTCGACGAGGTGGGTGAGGGCGTAATGGAGCTTGGCCATGTTGCGCCGGACCATCACGTGCGGCAGGCCGGAGGTCCCGCTGAGCGTCTCGACGTACTGCTGCGGGGTCTGCGTGTGGCCGCGGTCGCCGAACGGCAGCGTGCCGCCCAGAAAGAGCTCGCCCGCCTTGGCCGACAGCTCGATGAGCTGGGCGACGGTGAACTTCCTCAGCGCGGCGCGCGACGACGCGATCTTCGCGAGGTCGCGCTTCACGATGCCGCCGTTGACGGTGGAGACGAGAGCCTTCACCTCGCCCGTGCGGTGGTCCTTGACCTCGATCTTCTCGAGGGATTCGTAGCTGCGGCCGAGGCGGAGGACCGGGAGATGCGGGATGCTGTCGGGTGTGGACATGGCGGCGATTTCGTTGGCAGCCGAAAGTGATACGCCTGCGTAGCAATGCCAAATGAAAGTTTCATCGACGGCCCGACGGGACGTGGGCCGTCTCGCGTCTCCGGGTCATGGCCATGGTCAGGGGATAAATTGCCGTTCCCCGTGCCGCCCGGGTCCGTATGCTCGCGCGCATGAAGCGCTACGACCTTTTCCTCGATGGCAAGTCCGTCCCCGCTGCCGACGGCAGGACCTTCCGCACCACCGACCCTGCCGACGCCCGCGTGGTCGTCGCCGAGTACGCGCTCGGCGGCGCGGCCGATGCGGCCGCGGCGGTCGCCGCGGCGAAGACGGCCTTCCCCAAATGGGCCGCCCAGACGTCGGTCGCGCGCGGACGCATCCTCGCCAAGGCGTCGCAGCTCATCGAAGCGCGCAAGGGCGAGCTCGCCGAGCTGCTCGTGCGCGAGGAGGGCAAGACGATCACCGAGGCGACCGGCGAGGTGCAGCGCTCGGCGGATATCTTCCGCTTCTACGGCGGGCTCGGCTACCAGCTCGGCGGCCAGACCATCCCGCACGACTTGCCGGGCAACCTGATGTTCACCCGGCGTGAACCGCTCGGCGTCGTGGGCCTCATCACCCCGTGGAACTTCCCCATCGCCATCCCGGCCTGGAAGATGGCCCCGGCGCTCGTCTGCGGGAACACCGTGGTGCTCAAGCCCGCGTCGCAGGCGCCGGCGATGGCGCTCGAGCTGGCGAAGGTCCTCGCCGAAGCCGGTCTGCCCGCCGGCGTCCTCAACGTCGTCACCGGCGACGGACGCCCCTTCGCCGCGGAACTCGCCGCCAACCCGGCGGTGCAAGGCGTCAGCTTCACCGGTTCCACCGCCGTCGGCAGGAGCATCTACCAGTCGCTCGCGCCGCGGATGGTCCGCGCCCAGATGGAGATGGGCGGCAAGAACCCCACGATCGTCCTGGCGGACGCGGACCTCGACCTCGCCGCGACGCTCGTGGCGCGCGCCGGATTCGGTCTCACCGGACAAGCCTGCACCGCGACCAGCCGCGTCATCGTCGAGCGCCCCGTGCTCGCCGCCTTCACCGAGAAGCTGGTCGCGCAGGCGAAGGGCTGGAAGGTCGGCCCGGGCCTCGCCGCCGGCGTGCAGATGGGACCCGCCGTCAGCGAGGCCGAGCTCCAGGGCAACCTCGACTACCTCCAGATCGCCCGGACCGAGGGCGCGAAACTGCTCTGGGGCGGTGAGCGTCTCACCGAAGGCGACCTCGCGCACGGTTGGTTCATGCAGCCGGCGGTGATCGGTGACGTGACCCCGTCGATGCGGATCGCCCGCGAAGAGGTCTTCGGCCCCGTCGTCGCGGTGATCGCGGTGGATTCCTTCGACGAAGCCCTCGCGGTCGCGAACAGCGTGGACGTCGGCCTGAGCGCGAGCTTGGTGACGCGCGATTTCAAGAAGGCGATGCTCTACGCCGAGCGCATCGAGGCGGGCGTGGTGAAGGTGAACCAGATCAGCACCGGCCTCGCGTTGCAGGCGCCCTTCGGCGGTGTGAAGAGCAGCAGCACCGATTCCTTCCGCGAGCAGGGCGTCGCCGCGCTCGACTTCTACACCCGCAGCAAGACGGTGTACCTCGACTACTCGGCGTAGGCGGGAGCGGGGAGCGCTGCTTGTTGCCCAAGAGCATGGGCATCCCGCCGCCGTAGGTGCCGTGGTCGATGGGGTGCAGCACGCGCGCGGCCTGGCCATCCTCTCGTCCTGGCGGCCGTGGAAACCGGCGAGAGCCGTTGCAGCGGAGGGCGTATAGAGCGGTCGAGCGCCGCACAAACGGTCTGACGCCCGGACGCGAAGCCCACGCGTCCTTCCATCTACGTAAACATACGTACGCCAGCCGAAGGTGCTTGTTCTCAAGAGGGCGACAGGCCGGACTGTGCCCCTCATGCGACTGACTTCGTGGTTCCTGTCCTTGGCCGTCTGCGTCGCCGCGCCGCGATTGGTCGCCCAATCCCCTGGTTCGCTGGACACGAACTACGTGACCCTTGCCGGCACGGATTCCATGCCGGGTTTCGTGGTTCCCCTCGCCGCGGGCAAGGTCATGACCGGCGGCAGCTTCACCAATTACGGCGGGAGCGGCCACGCAGGGTTGGTCCGGTTGAACGCCGACGGAACCGTGGACACCGGCTTCACCCTGCCGGCACCGCGGGCGATCGCTCCGCCCGTCATCTTCGGTGGCAAGGTGCTCTTCGCCGGCTCCACCAACGCGGGGAACATCTACGGCGCCGTGGTCCGGCCGGACGGACGCACGATGTTCTTCGGCTCCTTCACCCACTTCGGGGCGGTGGCGAACACGGACAACATCGCATTGGCCGAAGCCGATGGCTCGCTGGCGCCATTCAAGCCGGGTCTCGCGTTGACGGGACATGCCGCCTTGCTCAACGGGCCCGGCAACAGCGTGTATGTCGCCGGATCGTGGAATCTGGTGGATGGTGCCCGGCCCGTCATCCAACGCATCAACGCGGACGGCTCGAATGATCCCGCTTTCGCCGGGCCCACGCCTTCGTCGCTCGGCTACGCGGCCGGGTCGATCAGCGCCATGGTCCGCGGCCCGGGCGACACCCTCTACGCCGTCATCATCTCGACGACCCAGGAGGTGATCCGCCTGACCGCCACCGGCGCCCTCGACACCACGTTCGCCGACGGCGGCCGGGCAGCCGGCAGTCTGGCCGCGACGCGGTTCGCGAGCACGCCTAGCGGCCAGTTGGTGCTGAGCGGCACCGGCCTTTATCGCGGTCAGACTCGGCAGAGTTCCTTGACGCGGCTGACGCTGGCTGGAGCGATCGACCCCACTTTTGTCCCGCCCGCCGGCATCACATTGAGCGGCGAGATCGGCGTGCAGGCGGACAACAAGGTGGTGGTGCTGGACGCGCCGGCGGTGGCCGCCCGCTACAATGAGAACGGCTCGCGCGACACCGGCTACGTGAACCCGGGCAAGGTGCCGTTCAATCTGCCCTTGGTCGTCGCCCTCGACATGGCGCTGGCTCCGGACGGCTCCGCCTTCGTCGCGGCCCTTTTCTACAACGCGCAGTTCCAGCCGCGGAACGGCATCCTCCACATCCTCGGCGACCCGAACACCGCGCCGAGCATCGCCACGCAACCGCTGGCGCAGACCAACACGCTCGGCGCCCGCACGCGCTTCAGCGTCACGGCCCAGGGCGCATCGCCGTTGAGCTACCAGTGGTTCCGGGGAACGACGCAGATTCCCGGTGCGACGGCCGCCGAGCTCATCCTGCCCATCACGACAGCGGCGGATGACGCGGACTTCCACTGCGTGGTGTCGAACAGCCTCGGCTCCACGCCGAGCGCCGCGGTCCACCTTGCCTTGCTGGATCCGATCCCAGGCTCCGTCTATCGCGAGACCGATCTGCCGGCCGGCCCCGACGATGAAGTCCGCGACCTCGTCTTCGACGCTGCCGGCGGTCTCTTGGCGACCGGCCGGTTCTCGCGATGGAACAACACGAACCGTGCCCGCTTCGCGCGCCTGCTGCCCGGCACGGCGGACCTGGATCCGGCCTTCAGCCCGAGCCCGCAATCCACCGCGAACGGGAGCCAATTCCAGGTGCTGCCGCTGGCCGACGGCAAGGCGTTCGTGGTCGGCTTGAACGGTGTCGCTTACAACGGCAAGAGCCACGACGGTCTCATCCGCTTCAACGCCGACGGCTCGGTGGACACCACGTTCAATCCCAACGGCGTCGGCGGCTCGTTGACCTTTTCGAGCGTGACCGACAACAGCTCGCTGGCGGCGGTGGGAGCGGATGGGAAGGTGGTGCTCTCCGCACAGACCTGGAACGGCGAGAGTGTCGGGTCGTATATCCGGCTGAACGAGAACGGGACCCGGGACCCCGGCTTCGCGCTGCGCGGCTCCAGCTCCTTCGTGACCAGCACGGCCATCGCCGCGCTGCCTGACGGACGCTATCTCGTGGCGGGAACCACGAATGCCAACGGGGTCTTCGCCAGCGGCGTGCTCCGCCTCAATGCCGACGGGACGGTGGACCGGACCTTCCAGACGTCCAGCCCCTACAACTTGGGAGCGGGGGTGAACGACATCGTCGTGCAGCCGGACGGCCGTATCCTGCTCGGTGGCACCTTCAATGTCCGCAACAACCCCGATGGCTCCCAACTGGTCCTCGGCGTCGTCCGGCTGCTGCCGGATGGCCGGCCGGACCCGAGCTTCAACGGGGTGCCCCAGTTGTCGCAGTCGCCGAGTTTCAATGCCGGTGACGTGCGCCGCCTCGCCTTGCAGGCCGACGGCCGGATCGTGGCGCTCGCCCGACCGCTGAACGGGATCTTCCCGCACGACAACCTGGTCCGTTTCTGGCCCAGCGGCGCGCTGGATCCGGAGTTCCAAGTGGCCACCAATGCCAACCGCAACAGCAGCGGCGTCCTCTTCGCCATCGCCGCCCGGTCCGATAACGCGCTCTTCGTGGGCGGCAACTTCACCGAGTTCTCCCGGTTTCCGCGCAAGAGCTTTGTCCGCCTCAATGGCGGCCCGCTGCGGGCCACGCCGCCGGCTCCCACCATCGCCAGCCAACCGGTGCGCGTCGTGGCCAAGGCCGGCACCAACGTCACCTTCACGATCGTTCCCGGCGGCGACGGGCCGTTCCAGTTCCAATGGCGGCGCAACGCCGGCCCCGGCTCCACGAACTTCATCGATCTCATCGGCGCGACCAACGCCAGCCTCACGCTGGGCAATGTGCGCTACCTGCCGACCGACTCGGGCCTGTTCCAGTGCGGCGTCGTGAACCCGGGTGGCTCGGTCTACAGCGCCGTCATCCCGCTGCTGGTCGAGCCGGACCCCGCGTCGCCGGGTCAAGCGGACACCAGCCTGAGGATCACCGGGGCTCTCGACACCAAGGCCCAACAGACGGACGTCGATCCGGACGGCTCGCTCTTCGCGCTGGTCGGTGGCTCCCTCGTCCACCTCTTCGAGGACGGCACCCAGGACGCATCCTTCAATCCGCCGTCGGATCTGTTCGTGCGGGGCGTGGGAGGCATCTCCGTCGTGCGACGTCAGCCCGACGGGAAGATCTTGCTCGGTGGCTTGCTGAGAGAAGGTGTTTTGGCCCGACTGCTTCCCGACGGCAGCTATGATCCGGCCTTTGTCGGGGCCAACGGATTCACCGCCAATGCCCGGCCGTCACAGATCGGATTCCAAAGCGACGGCAAGATCCTGGTCGTCTTGCCCCAGGGAGGTCAGTTCCGGAACGCAGCCGGAAAAACGGTCTTTTCCCTCGCGCGCTTCCTGCCTGACGGAACGCTGGACGACACCTTCCAATCGTTCGGCCAACTCGACCTCAGGGCCGTGCTCCTCGATCGCAGCAAAACCCAGGGTTACCTGTTCGGCCTTCGGGTGCTACCGGATGACCGCATCTACATCGGCGGCTTTTTCAGCGAGATCCGAGGCACGGTCCGCTTCGGCGTGGCGCGGCTGAACCCCGACGGCTCGCTCGACACGACCTTCGTGCCGCCGACCAACGGCTTGGTGACTATCGCGTCGGGAACGATGGGGTTCTATGCGCTCGGTCCCATCACGTCGGACGGCGGCCTCTACATCTTCGGCCGGTTCACCCAACCCATCGGCACCGCGTTGCGCCTGCGGCCGGATGGCTCGATCGACCCCGCGTTCCACCTGTCCACGAACAACGAGGTCGAAGCCGGTGTGCTGCAATCCGACGACAAGCTGATCTTCAGCCACGGCGGCATCATCGAGCGGGTCAACCTGGACGGTTCGCTCGACACCTCTTGGCTGAAGACCGGTGCCTTCACTGTCCAGCTCACGATCCTGCCCGACGGCAAACTGCTCGCCGGCGGCAGTCGTTTCTTCACCGGTGTCGGTCCGGTCGTGGCGGCACCCGAGGTGGGCTTCACCCACACCGCCGACGGCCTCCGGCTCGCTTGGCCCGCCGGTTTCAGGCTTCAACGCGCCACGCAGCTTCTCCGCGCCGATTGGCAGGAACTCGCCGCCCCTTCGCCCTTCACGGTGCCGACGAGCGGGTCTGGTGAGTTCTACCGCGTGGTGACCGCACCCTGACCTGCGTGTCCATCGGCCCTTCTCGGCTCCGGCAAGCTTCCTGGCCGGAGCCGAAGCTTTGCGAAGCGGATCTGGGACGGAGCGCGCGAGACGGAGAGGAGGCTCGCGCGCATTCGCTCCAAGCGGCCGAGGGAGCCGGGAACGCCCTCCCCGTCGGCCCGGCCGGGACCGGCTCGTCCTCGGCCAAGCTTCCGCAAGTCCCGCCTTGCTTCGCGCTTCGGGCGCCGGGCAAGGTTCGGGCCGATTTTCAAACGGAAAGAACCTATGGCTGAACTCATCGGCAACCTGCTCGTCGCCCAATCCGGCGGCCCCACCGCGGTCATCAACGCCTCCGTCGCCGGCGTCATCACCGAGGCCGGACGCCACGATTTCATCGAGAACATCTACGGCGGGCTCAATGGCATCTACGGCATCCTGAACGAGGACCTCGTCGACCTGAACGACGAGAAGGCCAAGTCGATCGAAGGCCTGCGGCACACGCCGGCGGCGGCGCTCGGCACCTGCCGCTACAAGATCGACTTCAAGAAGAAGGCCGCCAAGGCCGCGCTGGACATGGACCGCCTCTTCGAGGTCTTCGCCGCGCACAACATCCGCTACTTCTTCTACGCCGGCGGCAACGATTCGCAGGACACCGCCCACAAGATCCACGAGGAGGCCGTCAAGCGCGGTTATGACATGCGCGTGAACGGCGTGCCCAAGACGATCGACAACGACCTGCCGCACACCGACCACTGCCCGGGCTACGGATCGGTCGTCAAATACAACTGCGCCACCGTCATGGAGGTCGGCCTCGACGTCGGCTCAATGGCCACGGACGACGGCTCCTGCTGCATCGTCGAGGTGATGGGTCGCGCCGCAGGCTGGATCGCCGCCGGCACCGTCCTGGCCAAACAGGGCAACCCGGCGAACCCGCCCCATATCATCCTCCTGCCCGAGATCGCCCTCGACGAGGTGGCGTTCCTCGACAAGGTCAAGGCGACCGTCGCCGAGCAGAAGTACTGCATCGTCGTCGTCGGCGAAGGCCTCAAGAACGCCGCCGGCGAGGAGATCGGCGCGGACAAGACCCGTCTCGACGCCTTCGGCCACGCGGTGCTCTCCGGAGCGGCCGACGCGCTCGCGACCATCGTCCAGGGCAAGCTCAACCTGAAGACCCGCACCGTGAAGCTCGGCTACGCGCAGCGCGCCGCCGCCCACTTCGCGAGCCAGACCGATGCCGACGAGGCCTACGCCTGCGGCCAGGCCGCCGTGCGCGCCGCGGTGGACGGCAAGTCCGGCTTCATGCCGAAGATCGTCCGCCTCAGCAGCAGCCCCTACAAGTGGACCATCGGCCTCCACCCGCTCTCCGAGGTGGCGAACGTCGAGCACTTCATCCCGCGCGACTGGATCAGCGAGGACGGCATGATGCCGAACGAGAAGTTCGTCGAGTACGCCGCGCCGCTCATCGTCGGCGAGGTCAAGGTGCCGACTTTGAACGGCCTGCCCCACTACGTCGTGCTCGAGAAGAGCCGCGTGGACAAGGTTCTCGCGCCCCGCGCCTGAGCCGGACCTGGAATGGGATGTCCTTGCGCCGCGTGACGAAAGTCGCGCGGCGCTTTTTTCTGGTCCGCGGCGCAGACCCGGGAGCGGTTCATCCTCGTGCCTTCGTCTTCGGTGATGGCACTCCGGCTTTCTTGCGCCCGGCGGCTCCAAGATAGGTGCCGCAGCTTTCCCGGACCACGAGCGTCGGGGTCAACAGCTGGCTTCGCGCGGGCAACGTCGGTTCGGCGATCCGGTCGAGCATCGCGCGGAGCGCCGCGACGGCGATCTCCCGGCAGGGTTGGTGGACCGTCGTCAGAGGACGGGACAGCAGGGTCGCGTAGCGGACGTCGTCGAAGCCGGCGATCCGGATGTCTTCGGGCACCCGATGGCCTTGCTTCTGGAGCTCTTGGAGGAGCTCGGCAGCCGTGCGGTCGTTGGCGCAGAGCAACGCGTCCCAACGCCGTCCAGCGACCAGGCCGCGGACGAACCTCGCCTCGGTCGGCTCCCCGATCCGGACCCAGTCCCGCGCGAGTTCCATCCCTCGACGCGCGAGCGCCTCGCGGACGCCGGCGATCCGGGCGTCCACGGTCGAGGCGGAGTGCGGACGCGCCACGAAGGCGATCCGTTCGCAGCCGAGCTTGAGAAAGTGCTCCGCGAGCAGATGGCCCGCGGCCATGTTGTCGAGCCCGACCACGTCGAAATCGCTCCGCTTCGGGAACGGGCCGAGGTCGCGGTCGATCAGGACGACGGGGATGCCCGCCATCCGCAGCCGTTCCGCGATCTCGCGGTTCGTGTCTTCGCGGCCTGGGATCAGCTCGAAAGGCGCAAAGAAGACGCCGCCGACGCGGAGCCGGATGAACTGTTCGCAGCACTCTCGCGCCTGCCCGAGGCTGAGGTCGGCGGCCGTCCTGGGATGCTCCGAACCGCCCCAGAGCAGGCTGAAGTCATGCGCGCGCGCCACGGCGGCCAACTCGCCGCAGATCAGCTCGAAGATCTCGGTCCGGCCAAGGCCCGGGATCAGCAGGCCCAACTGCCGGGTGGCGGTGGCGTTGGTGGCGGGCCGCCGGACGAAGCTGCCGGAGCCCGTCCGGCGTTCGATGACGCCTTGGGCCTCCATCTCCTTGAGGGCGCGGATCACGGTCGGCCGGGAGACCCCGTGCCGTGCGACCAGTTGTGCCTCGCTCGGCAGCCGCGCGCCCACGGCGTAGCGCCCCGCGGCGATCGCTGAAAGCAGGTCCCGCGAGATGCGCCGGTGTTTGGGGTCGGAGTCGGACACGTGAAGGGGAGCGACACCTGTATCTGACAGGATGGCAACCTGTCAGCACAGGAATCTTACAACCTTGCAGAACCGGCGTTGGTGCCGGGCGGGATCTCGGCGAGCAATCCCCCGTCACCCGAAAGCACCTGCCGGCAGTCCGTCCTGGATGAGGTGGAAGCCAAGGTCCCGCGGGAAACCATCATGTCCAGATCACACGGCAAACACCGGATCCTCCGGTTGATATCGCTCTTGGCGCTGGCTTGGGTCTCCAGGGCCGCCGCCGACCCGGCCCCGACCTTCCACGAACCTTGGCGGCCTCAGTTCCATTTCACGGCGCCCGACACCTGGATGAACGATCCGAACGGGATGCTCTTCTACGAGGGCGAGTACCACCTGTTCTACCAGAACAACCCGTTCGGCAACCGCTGGGGCCACATGAGCTGGGGCCACGCCGTGAGCCGCGACCTCACGCACTGGGAGCATCTGCCGTTGGCGCTCGCGGAAGCGGACGGCGTGATGATCTTCTCCGGCAGCGCGGTGGTGGACTGGAAGAACACCAGCGGCTTCGGCCAGCGCGGGAAGCCGCCGCTGGTCGCCATCTACACCGGCCACCACACGACGAAGCCGCTCCAGCAGCAACACATCGCTTACAGCAACGACCGCGGCCGGACTTGGACGAAGTTCACCGGCAATCCGGTGCTCGACATCGGTGAGGCCGATTTCCGGGACCCGAAGGTCTTCTGGCACGAAGCGACCGGCCGCTGGGTCATGGCCGTCTCCTGGCCCCAAAAGCGGAAGGTCAGGTTTTACGCCTCACCGGACCTGAAGTCTTGGACCCATCTGAGCGATTTCGGCCCGGCCGGATCGACGACCGGCATCTGGGAATGTCCGGACCTTTTCCCGGTCAAGGCCGAGGGGCGCGGCGGCAGATCGCGCTGGGTGCTGGTGGTCAATGTCGGCTCCGGCGCGCCCGCCGGCGGTTCGGGCACGCAGTATTTCGTCGGCGAGTTCGACGGCGCGCGCTTCGTCCCCGACACCGCGAGCGGCGTCCCGACGAAGGGCGACGCGCACTGGGCCGACTTCGGGCCCGATTTCTACGCCGCCGTGTCCTGGTCCGACGTGCCGAAGCGCGACGGGCGCCGTCTCTGGATCGGGTGGATGAGCAATTGGACCTACGCGAACGATGTGCCGACCTTGCCCTGGCGGAGCGCGATGACCCTTCCGCGTGAACTCGCGCTGCGCGAGACGCCGGAGGGCTGGCGGTTGCTCCAGGTCCCGGTGCGCGAGACGCGTGGGCTGCGCGGTCCTGGATCCTCGCTACGCGGCGCGACCGTGCCGGGTGCCGATGCTTGGCTGGGGCAGCGCCGGTTCCCCGCGGGGCTCGCCGAGCTGGAGCTGCAGTTCGAACAGGTGCCCCGCGCCGGTGTCCTGACCTTGACCTGCCGTCACGGTTCGATCGGCGAGACGCGTGTGGAAGCGGATCTCGGGGCGGCTGTGCTGAGGGTGGACCGGACCCGTTCCGGACGCAGCGACTTCAACCCGGGGTTCGCCGCTGTCCACCAAGCGCCGCTCCGGCTCGCCGATGGACGCCTCAGCTTGCGCCTGCTGGCCGACGTCTCGTCGCTGGAGGTGTTCGCTCAAGGCGGCGAGACGGTGATGACCGGACTGGTCCTGCCGGCATCGCCCGGACTGACGTTCTCGCTCGCCGCCACCGAGGAGGCCCGGGGTCTTCGCGTCGCCTCCGTCGCGCTCTTCCCCCTGAAGCCGTCGGTTCCGCCCGGCTCCCCCTCTCGACCATGAAATGCTCCACCCCTTCCCGGGCGTCGTACGCCTTCACGCTGATCGAGTTGCTCGTCGTCATCGCCATCATCGCCATCTTGGCGGGCATGTTGTTGCCGGCGCTGGCGAACGCGAAGGAGAAGGCCAACCGCACTTCGTGCCTGAACAACCTCCGGCAGATCGCGCTGCTGATGCAGTTCTACAC
>JANNAJ010000443.1:0-2893 GCA_031384285.1 Verrucomicrobiota bacterium | reverse complement strand
ATCGGGATCCGCATGGCCATCGGCGCCGAGAAGAGCTCCGTCGTCGGCCTCGTCCTGCGGCAGGGCGCGCGGCTCATCGCTATCGGCATCGGGCTAGGGCTCGTCGCGTCCCTGGCCTCCGCCGAGGTCTTCGCCTCGCTGCTCTACGAGACCAGCATGACGGACCCCGCGAGCTACGGCGTCGCCGCGTCCGCCCTCGCCCTCGTCTCGTTCGTCGCCTGCCTGATCCCTGCCCGCCGGGCCGCGCGCGTCGATCCGATGGTGGCGCTCCGGGGCGAATGAAGGTGGATCGAGTAACCAGTGTTCAGTGATCAGACAGTCAGTGAAACCGCAAAACACTCCTCCTTGATGGGACTCTTCCAACTGACCACTGAAAACTGATTACTGAATACTTCCCCGCTTTCCCCATGAACGACCTCCGCTTTGCCCTCCGCCAACTGCTCAAGAACCCCGGCTTCACCGCCGTGGCCGTGCTCACCCTCGCCCTCGGCATCGGGGCCAATGTCGTCGTGCTCGGGTGGGTTCGCGGCGTGTTGCTCAACACCGTGCCGGGGTCGCGTGACCCGGAGCGCCTGGTGGCCGTGGCCATGAAGCAGTCCTGGGGCATCGGCGAGACGATGTCGTATCCGAACCTCCGCGACCTCGGCGAAGAGAAGTCGATCTTCGCCGGCGTGGTCGGGTCCGACATGGGATCGGTGCATGTGCGGCAGGGCGAGAAGTCGGTGTGGGCGTGGAGCGAACTGGTCACGGGAAACTTCTTTGACGTGCTGGGGGTGCGTCCGGTGCTGGGGCAGCTCGGTTTCCCGGCCGGCAGCGACACCCAGCCGGGCAGTGCGCCGCAGGTGGTGCTGAGCGAGCGCTTCTGGCGGCGCGAGCTCGGGGGCGATCCGGCCATCGTCGGGCAGACGCTCCAAATCAACCGGCACGCCTTCACGGTCATCGGCGTGGCGGACGGCGCATTCCTGGGCCTGACCGGCGGACTGGCCTTCGACCTCTGGGTGCCGCTGGCGATGCAGCTACAGGTTGGATTTGGCGCGTCGCCGGACAGCCGGGGCGAGGCTTCCTATCACTCGGTCGCGCGGCTACAGTCTGGCGTGAGCGTGGCGCAGGCGGACGCCGCGGCGGGCGTGATCACGCGGCGGCTCCAGGCGGCCTATCCGAATGAACTCGGCGACAGCCGGCAGATGAGCTTCACCGCGCTGCCGCTGTGGAAATGCCCGTGGGGGGCGCCGCAGGTCTTTCTGCCGCTGCTGCGTGCGCTGGCGGTCGCGTCCGGGCTGGTGCTGATGCTCGTGATTGCCAATCTGGCGAACCTCCAACTGGCGCGGGCCACCACGCGCAGCCGCGAGATGGCGGTGCGGCTGGCGGTGGGGGCTGGCCGCGGTCGGCTCATCCGCCAGTTGCTGGTCGAGAACCTGCTGCTCGCCGGCGTGGGCGGAGTGCTCGGGCTGGGTTTGGCTGCGTGGGGTATTCAGCTCATTGTGCTGTTCTTGCCCAGCACGTCGCTGCCCATCGATCTCCGGTTGGGCTTGGACCTGCCGCTGATCACGGCGACGGCGGGACTCGCGATGCTGGCGGGGATCCTTTTCGGGCTGGCGCCGGCGCTCCAGTCAGCGGCCACGTCCCTCAACGCCGCGCTGAACGAAGGCGCGCGGGGCAGCGAGGCGCCAGGGACGCGCCATTGGTTGCGGCGCGGGCTCGTTGTGGTGCAGGTCGCGCTCGCTCTGGTGCTGCTCATCGCGGCGGCCCTGTGCGCGCGTAGCTTCGCCGCGGCGCGGCAGCTGGCCCTCGGCTTCGATCCGCGCGGCGTGGCCCTGGGCAGCTTTCATCTCAAGGCACACGGCTTCGACGAAGCGGGGGCAGGGCGTTTCCAACAACAACTGCGGCTGGAACTGCTGGCGCATCCCGAGGTCGAGGACGTGGCCATCAGCGACGGCCTGCCGCTTGGCTTCGAGGGTGGTTCGAGCGGGGACATCTCGGTGCCGGGCGAGGCCGTCCGGCCCGGCGAGAACCGGCAGGCGTATCTGAACCGGGTCGGTCCCGGCTATTTCGCCACCTTGCGGACGCCGCTGGTCGCTGGCCGCGAATTCCGCGAGGACGACGACCCCAAGGCCCCGACCCGCATCATCCTCAACGAGACGGCAGCGCAACGGATTTTTCCCGGCCGCGACCCGCTGGGCCGCAAGGTGAACATGTGGGGCCGCGAGTGCGAGGTCATCGGCGTCGCGGCTGCCGGAAAATACCGGACGCTCAGCGAAACACCGCAGATGCAGGTCTGGGTGGCGCAGGCCCAGTGGGGCGGGACGGACCTGACGGCGATCATCCGCACCCGGGGTCAGGCCACGGCGGCGATCGGTCTGCTGACGGCGGCGGTGAAGAAGATCTCCCCCGAGGTGAAGACCTTTGCCACCGGCACGCTGGAGAACTACATCAGCCCGGCATTCCTGCTGCCTCGCACCGCGGCGATCCTGCTCACCGCGCTCGGAGTCGTGGCGCTGCTGCTCGCGCTGCTGGGCATCTACGGCGTGATGAGCTTCCAGGTGAACCGCCGCCGTCGTGAGCTCGGCATCCGCATGGCGCTGGGCGCGCAGCGCGGCGACGTCATGCAGCTTGTGCTGCGGCATGGTGCGGGGTTGACGGCCCTGGGGCTGCTGCTCGGGCTGGCGGGCGCGTGGGGCGTCACGCGCGTGCTGGGCAGCTTCCTCGTGAACGTGACCGCCGGCGACCCGCTCACCTTTGCCGCCACGACCTTGCTGCTCGCCTCCGCTGCTGTGACCGCCTGCTGGTTCCCCGCCCGCCGCGCCGCGCGGGTGGACCCGATGGTGGCGCTGCGGAGCGAGTGAAGAAGGGAGCCAGTAACCAGTGATCAGTGATCAGACAGTCAGTGGAACCG
>JANNAJ010000345.1:0-2083 GCA_031384285.1 Verrucomicrobiota bacterium | reverse complement strand
TGGCCGACACGTCGGAAGCCGTGAGCAGGATCGATCCGGTCCCCTGCCCTTCGGCGATCCGGCCCGGCACAGAAGTCACGCCGGCCGGCAGATTCGTCGCGGTGATCTCGATCTCGCCGTTGAAGCCGTCGCGGCGCAACGCCAGCACGCGCAGCGGGACGGTCTCGCCGCGCCGCAACGACGCGGAAGCCGCATAGATCTGACGGTCGTCGTCCTTCAGCTTGGGCGGCGGTTGAGGCAAGGCGACCAGACGGAAATCGGGCGTCTCGCGCCGCAGGCTCAGGCGGTACGGATGGCGCGGGCTGTCCTTGCCGGTGTTGAAGAGGTCCCGCACGACCACGCGATGGAGGCCGTCGTCCTTGATCTCGATGCGGCCCACCGGATCGCGCGTGGTCGTGTTGAAGTCGCGTCCGCCCACGTTCGCATCGGTGTCGCCGAACTCCTGGAGATCGGCCGCCTGTTCCTCGGCCTTCGGGCCTTTGGTCACCCGTTGGAGCAAGGCGAACGGATCACAGACCGGACCAAGCCGCTCGCCCCAGATCTCAAGCCACAGGACATCGCCCTTCTTCGCCTCGAAGGTGACGCCGCTGCGTCCTCCGCGTCGCGGGAACAACCCGGAGAACTCCACCGGCGGCGTCACGGATACGAGGCCGTCCTCGGCCGACACCACGACTTCCCCGGTGACGAGACTGAAGAGCAGCGGGTTCGAGCGCCCGCCGGGCGCGGTCAGGCTCCAGGCGATCGATCCGCCGGCGAGCACCGCCGCCGCGGGACGCCGCAACAGAGCGGCCGGCACATCGCCCTGTGCCGGCGCCACGATCTCGACGCCGAGTTGGTCGAGCGCGCGTCCATCGATACCGGTGAACGGGCTCGGTTTCCCACCGGGAAGGTTCCGCCCGTAGAGCGTCACGCGGTTGGTCCCACCGGCGCGGAGCACGTTGGGCAAGGCGAAGTCGAGATGCGGACCGGCACCGATGGTGAGGCGATACGTATGGTCCTCGCCGCCGCGGAAGGTCTGGTCGTTGAGCCGGACCCGATACGTGCCGTCCGCCGGCGCGGTGAAGTCAAGGAAACCCCGGCGCGAGCTCGCCAGCTCGCGCTGATCGGCAGCGAACGCGGCGAGCACCGGTTCGAGGCGCGAATCCAGCTCGCGGGCCTCGACGCGCGCGATGACGCGTTGCCCGGACTTGGCGGTGAAGCCGAACCAGCTCGCGGTGTTCGCGGCGATGCGTCCGTCGACGACGGACCCGAGCTCGATCGGAGCCGCGGCCTCGGAGGTCGTGTTCGTGGTGGGTCCGACCGATTCGGGACGGTCCCCGATCGCCAGCGCGCGCGGGTTCGAGACGCCAAAACGCCCGGCGAACCGGACGTCCACGATGCCCGGCACCACCTCGGTCGGGACGACGACGGTGAAGGCGGTCGTGCTACCGGCCTTCGGCGTCGCGACGATGCGGGCATCCGAGAAGCGCAACGAGACCGGGCCTTCCAGGTCGCTGCCGGTGATGGCGAGGTCGTTGGTCGTCCCGGAGCGGATCCCGACCGGGAAGATCCCGGTCAGTTTCGCCGCGGGAAGCTGGGCAAACGCACCGAAGCGGCAGGCCCAGAGCGCGACCACCGGCACGAGGAGATGGCGAAGCCGCATGGCTCAGTGGTTGAACAGGAACTCTTTCGTGTTCAGCAGCGCCCAGAGGGTGTCCTCGTAGGCTTCCCGGCGGGCCTTGCCTTTTGCCGGATCGTCCTTCGCCGCGGCGGTCTTCTTGGTCACGTACTCGACGGCGACCTTGAGCTCGTCGGGCTGCGGGTCCCGGGCGTAGGCCACGTGGTACAGGTCGCGCAGCTTGACCTCGTCGGGGGAAGTGGTGTCGAGCGCGAGGCGGGCCGGACGGCTGCCATCGGCGGCGAGGCGGTCCTGGATGTCCTTCGAGTTCAGCAGATGGAGGCTCTGGCTGAGGGAAGCTTCCATGCTGCGTTCGCATTCACACGCGCTGCTGCTTTCGGGGCGACCAAACACGCGGAGAAAGTTGTTCGCTGCGTTATAACTGTTGTCGGGAAGGGCCACGGCGCGGGTCCCGGCCGGCAATCC
>JANNAJ010000340.1:0-11317 GCA_031384285.1 Verrucomicrobiota bacterium | reverse complement strand
ATGCCGCCGCGGTCACCTACGCGTCGACCCCGGTGGTCTCCGATCCGGTGCTGGCCCATGGGCAGACCTACGATGTGACGGTGGTCCTGCCGGCAGGCCTTGCCGGAGCGGGCGTCCTTTTGGTGGTGACGCTCGATTTCTTCGACAACCAGAACGGCATCGCCTCCAAGGCGACCATCCAGGTGCCGACGGTGGTGCCGGAGCCGGGGCCGGTGGCGTTGTTGCTGACCGGGTTGGCGGTTTGGTCGTGGACGAGAAGGAAGAAGACATGAGGGCGCGCGGTCGGATCTTCTCCAAGTGGGCGTGGGTGGTCGTCGCATCGTTCCTCGGGGTCGCGGCATCGGCCGAGACGCGCAGTTTCCCGTTGGCGGGCGGCGAGGTCCGGTTGGAGCGGCGGGCGGAGGACACCGAGGTCTTCTTCCGCGCGTTGCGGCTGAACCGCGCCACGGACCAGTGGAATGTCGACGTCACGGTCCGCAACCGGGGGCCGCGCCCATTGACCGGGCTGGTGTTGCTCCGGTTCGAGGCCCCCGGCGACACCGCCGGGGTGGCCGAGCCGGAGGGCGTGGACTCGGAGGGCAAGGCGTTCATCGATCTCACCCCGAGATTGGCCAAGGGCCAGCTCGCGGCCGGGGCGGAACTGCCGCCGTTCACGCTCGTGCTCGCCAAGACGGCCCGTGCACCGAGGGTCGACGCGGCGGTCTTCGCGACCGCCGCCATGGACGCCGTCACGGGGTCGGTCGTCACCCGCACGCTCGATGCCGCCGGGCTGCCGTTGCCCGGCGTCACCGCGGGAGGCGTGGTGTCCGAGCGCGGCGGTTGGCTGACCTTCACAGGTGGCGAAGGGGCGGCGGTGTCCCGTTTCGATGCGCCGGGACGGTTGCCCGTGTTCCGCTTCGCGGCGACCGGAGCGGGCGTGACGGAGTTGCCGCCGCCTCGCTTGGCTTCGCGGGCCGCGGACGATTCCACGTTGGGGGGGGTGAAGGCCCGCGTCACACCGCTCACGCCGCAGACATTGACCGCACCGCTTCCCCTGGGCTGGAGCCCGTTGGCGGCGGCCTTCGTCGAATTCGCGGCCGAGCCTGCCGCACCGGTCGCCACGGAGTTCACGCCTTCGGCGGCGGTGCTGCCGGGCGAGCAAGCGGTCCTCGTGCGCTGGGATCCGGCACGGCCTGCTTGGGAGGTCGTCAGCTTGGTGGCGGGCAAGGGGACGAATCCTGTGCCGGTGACGTTGGGCGGCAGCGGCGCCTTCGCGCTGGTCGTGCCCGATGCCGGAGTGCCGGCGGCGGTGGCCGGGCAGGCACTGACCGCGAGTCCGCTGGCACCGCCGGCAGAGCAACGATGGACTGCGACCGGCAAAGTCATGCCAGCGAGCCGGCCGGCGAGTTTGCAGCCGGAACAGGTCACCACCATGGCGCAGGTCGTGTTCCGCTCGACCGTGGGTGCCTTGCCCAGCGGAGTGGCCCTGCGCTGCGCCATCCGCGAGGAATATCTGCTAAGGAACGGTTCACGCCGCGTGCCGCCGCGCTACGAGACCTTCGTGACCGGTCATCAGCGTCCCGGCGACACGGATGCCGGCACGCTCACGGCCTCGTTCCCGCTGCGCCCGCTGCTGCTGCTGCCGGGCGAGGAACTGGGCGAGGCGAAGCTCACGGTGGAGGTGTTGGCACCCGGGACGTTCACGGGCCGACTGCTCACGCCGGCGGGTGGCACTCTGAGCGACGGCGACGTGCGACTGGTCGCGCTGGCAGATGTCTTCGCGGCGCCGCAGGCCGCCCGGTTGACCGTGCTTGCGCCATCTGATCTGGCGGGAGTCGCCACGGGCGGGCAGGCGCTGGTGGCGGCGTTCGAGCTGGATCTGGCAGGCGTCCGCGCCGGACGACGTCTTCTGCCGGCATTCGCGGCGCAGACGCCGGGCGCGAGCTTCGTGCTGGCCCGCACCGTGTTCACCGAGGGGCTCTACGGCTTCCAACCGGTGGAGCGCTTCGTGAGCGATGCCGCGGGCAATTTGGTCTCCCGCGAACCCGCCAACGGGGAACGGTTGCCCGGCGTCGATGGCGGTGGCCAATACCTGTTGCTCCAAGCAGCGGCGCGGAGCGCGCTCGTGAGCGGCGTGGCGCGCGATCGCGCCGGCCGGCCGGCCGCAGGGCTGGCGGTGCGCGCCGGTCCGTGGCTGGCCTTCACCGATCCGGCCGGCCGCTACCAGGTGCTCGCGCCAGCCGGAATCTCGGATGTCAGCATCTCCGACCCTCGCACGGGAGATATCGGAAGCGCGGGCGTGGCCGTGGCGTCGGACCTGGCGGCGGTGTCGGCGGATCTCGACACCCTTCCGCACGGTCCGCGCGTGCTGGCGGTGGCGCCGGCGGACGGGGCCGTGGACGTGCCGCGCGTGTCGTCCGTGGTCGTGACCTTCAGCAAGCCGCTGGACCCGGCGAGCCTCGTCGCGCCCAGCGCGGTCCAACTGCTGGACACCAACGGCCTCGCGTTCGCCGCCAGCGTAAGCGCGAACCTCGCCCGCACCGTGGTGACGTTGCTTCCCACCGCCGAGTTGCCGCCGAAACAGCGCCTGACGCTGCGGCTCGCCGCCGGCCTCGCCGACGCGACCGGTCTGCCGCTCGAAGGCCCGCGCGAGTTCCATTTCACGACGCAGAGCGACCTGCTCGTCCGCTCCGACGCGCAATTGGTCATCCGCGAGCCCGTGGATGGCCTGGCCCTCATGACCGGTGGCGCGGGCATGGCCGAACCGGAATCGCCGGTGATCCTGGTGAACGAGACCAGCGGCTTCACGGCGACCGTGCTTTCGAAGCCCGACGGCAGCCTAGCGAACAGCATCCCGGCGGAGGTGGACGACTTCCTCAGCGTGGTGCTGGTGAACCGCAACGGCACGCGCAACACGCTCCCGGCGAGCCGGCAGGTCTTTCGGGACGGCCGCATCGGATTGTATGCGGGCGGCGGGTCGTTGCAGGCGTCCACGGAAGACAGCACCGTGGAGATGGAGATCCCGCCGGGGAGCATCCGGGACAAGGCGGTCTTCAGACTGGAGCCGCTCACCAGTGGCCAAGTGCGGACGTTGACCGGGCCGACGCCGCCGCTCGGCGGGCGGGCGCTCGGCGGCTTCCAGCTTCAGGTGACCGGTGGTGAGCTGCTGGAGCCTGCCCGTGTGCGGATGCCGGTGTTGCCGAGCGCGCTGAAGCTTCCCGGGGGCGCCAAGCCCGAGGACATGGCGTTCGTGCTGACCCGCACCGCCGAGGTGGAGGGGATCCCGGTCTATGAGGCGGTGGATTCTGCGCGGTATGTGGACGGCCACCTGGAGACCGAAGGCCAGTTGGCGGGCCTGCGCGACGGCACGCTCCCCGGCCCGAGCGGGACGGCCGAGAGCCCGCGACGGCTGGCGCGAAAAGCGTTCGCTGGCGCCGCCGTGCTGGGCATTTTTGTCTTCCAACAGATCGAGGACATCCAGAAGGCGCAGTATTCCGTCGTGTCGGGCAAGGTGCGGGCGCCGGAGCTGGACGCCGCCGGCCAGCCGGTCCCGGAAACCCGCCAACCGGTGGAGGGCGCGGCGGTGTTCGTGGCCAGCGACGAAACCGCCACCGGGATCGCGCCGGGCGACCGCGTGGCCTTCACCAAGGCCAACGGGTTCTACTCCGTGCCAGGCGGTTTGGCGGTGGTCGGGCGTAGCACGATCGTCGGCGCGGCCACGAGCCAGCGTTTCCCCGGAGCGGTGGCGGTCAGCCGCACGACCTTCGTTCCCGGCAACCCGCGGATCCCGCTCGACCTGTTCTTCAAGGGCGGCGCGTCGGATCCGGCCGCCGCCGGTGACAGCCAGCCGCCCGTGGTCTCGGTGAACCATTCCCCGGCCAGTCCGCCCGTCAACCAGACTGCCACGCTGCGGGTCTTCGCCAACGACGACAAAAAGTTGACCGAACTCAGCGTGGCCATCGCGGAGGTGCAACCGCTCGACGCCCGCGTTCCGGTCGCCCTCAGCGACGTGACGTTGACCGAAGACCCGGGGGCCAAGGTCTCGTTGCAGACCATCCAGCGGAGCTACGGGATCAAAGCTACCAAACCTCTCACGGCGCGGTTCGAGGTGACGGCCAAGGACGCGGCGGACCACGCGAACAAGGTCGCCTACTCCGTCGTCTTCGGCGGTCCCCAGCCGCCGGCCGGTCCGCCGTCGGACCCTGCCGACAAGACCGGGCCGTTCGTGACCCGCTCGGTGCCGGTGCAGGATTCTGAGGGCGTGCTGCCGGGGCAGGTCATCCGTCTCGATTTCAGCGAGCCGATCAACGGCCTCTTCTCCCTCTACCAACCGGACCAGGTGTTCCAGCTTTCACCGGCCACCGGGCCGGTCGTGGCCCGGCTCGCCGCGGACAAACGGTCGGTGGAACTGACCTATCACGCGCTTCAGCCCGACACGCTCTACAGCCTCACGGTGAACCCGCTGCCGTTCGATGGGAACGGCAACCGTTTCGACCAGAACCCCTACAACAACTCCTCCTCCAGTCCCGGTTCCACGGCTGAGGCGTTCCTGCTGCGGTTCCGCACCGCGCCGCTGGCCCCGGTGGCGATCCCCGGCGTGGTCAATGGCGTGGGCGTGCTCGCGCGCGGCCGGCAATTGATCGTGCTCGACCGCGTCAACGGCACCCAAGGCGCGCTCCATTTATTCGACGCCTCCGACCCGTCGCGACCGGTGGTGCAGTCCAGCATCCCGGTGCCGGCCTTTCCCCGCGCTTTCACCTTGGTGCCTAGTTACTCCTATCGACGCTTGCCCGATTCTCCGGTGGAGACCAGCGACCTCGTGGTCGCCGCGGGCGGCACGCTGGGCGGCGGCGGGCAATGGCTGCGCGTCTTCGCCCTGCCGGCCGTGGGCGCACCGCAGACCTTGGTCGCGACCACGCTCTCCCCGTCGCCCGCGGCCGCGGTCACCAAGCTGCAATGGTCCGCGCCGCATCTCGGCTACCTGGAGTCCGACGCCGACACCACGGCGGTGGGGGTGCTGAATCTGCAACTGACCATCCTCGCCAGCCAGCAGTCGGCCGCGCAATTCGCGGCGAACCCGCCGGACGGCGCGCCCGGGGTGGACGCCAACGGGGACGGCGATTTCGTCGATGTCGGCGATGAGCTGCCCCGGCCCCGTGGAGGCGAGCCGCGGCTGGGCGTGATCAACGGCGGGCGGGTGGCCGCCTACGTCGCGCCGGACCCGGTGTTCCGGTTGCGGGACTTCGACCTGCAGTTCGGCGGCAACTTCGTGGGCGCGCTGATGAGCGCGCCGCCGTCGGACGGGCGCAGCCGCTACACGACGTTCGTGGCGGGCGGCCAAGCGGTCACCGCGCCGTCGGCGACGTTGGAGCTCACGCCCGAGGGCAAGCGGCTCACCCTGCTGTTCGGCCAACAGCTCGAGACGCCGGGCGGCATCATCGTCGCGAACCTCGCGCTTGTCTCCCAGCACGCCGGTGTGGCCACGCCGCCGCGCTTGCTCGTGCTGGATGTCACCGACCCGCTGCAGCCCAAGGTGGTCAACGAGATCCGCATCCCGCTCGCGCACGGCATCCCGCAGACCATCCGCCGACGTGACGACGGGCTGCTGGTGCTTTCGACCACGAGCGACCTCCTGCTGCTCGACCCGCGCAAACTGCGCCTGGTGCCGGAGACGTTCGCGCAGCCGCATCCCGCGCTCGTGGGGTTGGTCCCGGGGTTCGGGGGCGGGGCGATGCAATTCGTCTCCGCGACCGATGGTTTCGCCGCATCAGCGGCAGGTGCGGTCGCCAAGGTCGCGGGGCCACCGGGGGCGGTCACCATCACGCTCTTTCGCCCAGGCTATCTAGGTCTTCCAGGGCGTCGGGTTCCTGCTGGATCTCAAGCTGCGCCCGAGAACCTGTTGGTCCCGGTCAACGACGACAACGACGATGGAGATGCGTCCGCTTTTGGGTCGTCGCAGAGCCACTTCGACAACGACGACCAAGTCGCCGGCGTCAAAGACGATGATCTGGCGCTGATCCGCTTGCGGCAGTTGCCGCCCACGCTGGGAGGCACGGTTGCTGGTCGAGTGGAACTCGAGGTCGAGTCGGTGGGAGCCACGGCCTCGGCTGTGCGGGTGTTCTCCAGCGGAGGGAATTTTTTCGGAGAACTGGGGGGAGTGGGAAACATTCTGCGTTCAACGGTCACGTTGCCGGATGCGGCTTCGGCATTTGACCGGCTGAGGACCGGGGATCTGGACCTGTATCTGGAGGGCAAGGCCCCCTGTGCCGAGGTGGTGATACGGCTTCGGTATTTCGGGCCTGACGGCGCGTTGGTAGGAAATTCAGAGGGGCGGCTGCGCGTTGTGCGCTTGGCGGTGCAGGCGGTCTGGTCGGACCAGTTTGCCGAGCGGCACTTCAACCGGTTGCCGGACTTTCATGGCGACAACGATGGGCAGTTCTTGATCATGGGCGCGAGAAGCGACGGTGGCATCTACGCCAAGCTCAGGTTTGTGGCTGAGCCGGCCGGGGTTTCCTTGGGCTATCAGCCGATGTTCCGGCTGCTGGCGCTCTGTCCCACCCCGGAACGCACCAACGCCGTGTGCCTGCTAGGGGAATCCATCGTGAGCGGCGATGTCGCGTCGATAAAGACGACCGGGACGCAGGGGCGTGATTACGTCGTGGCCGGTGGCTTCGATCAGAACGGCAGCGGCCAACTGGAGTTGCCCGAGGTCAGTGTGATCTACTCCAAAGACCGCAAGACCCATCTGGTGGGCGAGGATCTGTCCTACCCGTTTGCCGGTCCGCTGGTGTGGTCGGCGGATCTCCACCTCAAGGTGTTCGATGCCACGACCTACGTGGCAAAGATGCTCCAGTATCAACTGCTCGCTGAACTGGCGAGCTTTGGCCCGAAGGTATGGTCTCCTCTTGTGCTGCACGCTTTTGCCACCGGGCAACCGCTCCAAGCTCCGCGTCCGCTCAGTTCGCCGATACCGGGCTCGATGGCAGCCACGCGCGGTCCAGATGAGGAACTGGAACCCAACCGGGGTGCCTATAGCCACAACGTGGGCGTCATCTGGGACGCAGATGGCAAAGCTCGGATCCCTCACTATATCCTTGGAGAAGAGACAGACATGCCGCGGCAGATTCTCAGCTCGCCGGTGTTCCAAAGCGAGATCAAGCAGTTCATCAACAAACAACGAGCCGAGATCAAGGCAAGGTTCAGTGCGACTGGCGCAGCCGAGCTGGAGTTCCGTTGGCATCTCCACACGGACGTCCAATTCAGTCACTATAGTGATTTCTGCCTCGGCGCTCCCGATGAGTTCACCTCCATCGAGGGGTATCTTAACGGCTACGCTGAATTCATCTTGGGCTGTGCTGATTTCGATCTGTTCACCGGCATCGGGGGGGCGACCATCATTTTGGATATCGATGCCCGTTTTGTCCGGGAGACAGATCCGGCCACCGGGAAAACCCGCTTCCGGCAGGTCGGTGGGCTCGGGCCGTTCGGAGGAGTCCATGTGAACGGACACCTCTACGACCTCTACGACTGGAACTATAAGGAGCACTGGCCGGATGACGATCTGGCCACGATCCAAGCGGGCTTCAACACGCTTGGGAACGGCGGAAAAATCTTCAGCTACAAGATCCTGCTCGATGACGGCATCGGAGATCTCGACATCGTCATCGAGTAAGGGCGCGCCATGATCGACACCTTCCATGCACGCGTCCCAAGGCTCAAAGAGCTTGCCCGCTGGTCCACCGTAGGCGCGCTGCTGATCGGTTTGCTGCTGTCGTCAACCGGCTTGTGCGCCGCCCCGCTCACCACCCTCGAGTACCGGATCACCGGTTCGTCGCTGGCGGTCTCGCCGGCGATGTTGTCGGTGCCCAAGGGGATCGCCGGCTCGGTCGCGGTCGAGGTGTCGGCGGATCCCGCGCTCACGAAGGGGGCGTTCGTGGCCGCCACGTTGCGCGGGCCGGCGTTCGCGGCGCGCGAGCTCCTCGCCTCGCCCGGCCAGCCGCTGCTGCTGCCGCCGCTCAGCCTCGTGGGTGACTACCAGCTCGACAACATCCGGCTCGCCCGCCTCGAAGGCGGCAAGGAGGTGACGCTGCTCGAAGGCGTGCCGGCGTCCGTGCCGGTCCGCGTCTTCGACGAGGTGCTCGTCACCAAGGTCACGTCCCGGCCGCTCTCGTCCACCGAGATCCAGGAGAAGGGCATCTTCATCGACGAGCAGAACTTCCGAGTCACGGAGTTCGAGGTCGGCTTCGTGCTCGATGGGAAGACCATCCCGGTCCGGCTCCCGGTGGTGGCCCCGCGCGCGATCCAGAGCACCGAGATCATCCCCGCGGCCGAGCTGGAGGAGCGCCTCAAGCAGGCGGAGGCGGCGAACCGCGACATCGCCGAGCAACTCCAGCTGCCGGAGGCGGTCCGCCTCGCGAGCATCCAGGTTCAGCCGGTGAACTTCCAGGTCACCGAGGAGGGCGGCGGGGCCTCCGCGCTGCAGATCCCGCCCATCCCCGCGTTGCTGGTCATCCCCGGCAACATCGGCTTCCTGAACCAGTTCTTCTCCGTGCAGGTGTTCACCGAGAACGCCGCGCCGGGCGGCTCCGGTCTGAGCGTGGCCAACATCCGGGCTGGTCTGCTCCTGCCGCCCGGACCGGACGGCCTGCCCGCGTCGAGCTTCGAAAACCCCGGCGACGACCCGCTCCGCTTCGCGCGGGTCGGAGCGGACCGGGCCGTGCAGACCAACGCACCGGTGGTGCGGCCCGGCGCCGATGGCCGGCCCGGCACGGCGGACGACGTCGGCCGGCTCCAGCCCGGCGAGGGCGGCCAAGCGGAGTTCTTGGTCGAGGGCCTCCAAGAGGGCCTGCACGTCATGGAGCTCCGGCTCACGGCGGACCTCGAAGGGCTTAAGGCCGGGGTGGTGAAGATCACGGGCAAGGCCGCCGGTTCGGTGCTCGTGCGGAACCCCAAGTTCTCCCTCGCCTTCACCCATCCGCGCACCGTCCGCAGCCAGGAGCCCTACGCGGCGAGCGTCACCATCCTGAACACCGGCCTCGGCGCGGCGAACTTTGTGCGGGTGACGTTGCCCCCCGCGGCGTTGAGCGGCGCGGCGCTGGAGAGCGCCGCGACGGTGGAGCTGGGGGACATCCTGCCCGGCCAGTCCGCCACCGCGCGCTGGACGCTGCGCGCGCAACGCACCGGCAAGATCACTTTCTCCAACCTCACCTTCGGCGCGGACGCCGTCGCCGGGCGCTTCAACCTCACGATGGGCATCGATGAGCGCGGCGTGGAGCTGTCGCCCGACACCATCGCGATGCCCGAGGATGTGGACCGCCTGCCGCTGTCCGTCCAGCGCGCCGCCGAGCGCGTGCTCGGACAGGCGCTCAGCGCGGCGACCGCGCCCATCGTGCCGGCGGGCGTGCTGCGCGTGGACCGCCAGCATGTGAAGAACCGTGTCATCGAACTCGCCGAGGCCGGGCAACGGCTCCGCTTCGGCGACGACACCAACCGGGTGCTGCTCGACCTGCTTCTCGATTGGCAGGGCGGCCGGATCGCCAACGCCGGCTTCGACCAGATCCTCCGCGAGAACGATGCGGGCCGCGAATGGCGCGACGCCCTGCTCGCCGAGCTGTTGCTGGCCGACGGACGCCCGTTGCCGGACCTGCTGGCCGGGCTCGCGCCCGATATCGCCGGCCGGGCCGAACGGGCCGTGCTGTTGACCGACGACTTCGCCGACGCGGGCACCGCCCAAGATTGGCTGACCGCCGGCGTGGTGACGACCCGGCGCAGCGAGGTCGTGCGCACGCTCGGCTATGGTCGCAACGGCGGCGCGCTGTTCCTCCAGCAGGGCGAGGTGCCGGGCGGCACGAACGCGTGGCGCTTCACCAATGGCATCCCCGGCGGCGCGGTGCGGTTCGCGCGCTTCGCCTCGGACGGGAGGGGTGACGAGTTCTCTTGGACCGTGCCCGGGCTGCCGGCGGGCGCGCGCGCCGAGCTCGATTTCGCCGTCGCCCCCCCCGTGCTGCGCCTCGACCGCGACGGCGACGGGACGGCCGACGAGACCCTCGCAGGCGCGCACCGCGGGCTGGCCGAAGCTCCGCCGCGGGTCGTGGGCGTGATCCAAGATGTGACCGTGATCGCCGGCCGGCCGGCGCTCCCGTGTGCCAAAACCCATATCCTGAACTACGGGACGACCGTCGGCGTGTTGTTCTCGAAGCCGATGACGCAGGCGACGCTCGACCGCCCCTCCGGCTACCTGCTGGACGACGGCAATCCCGGCCGGTCGGTGCAGATCCAGAGCGGCGGCCGGCTCGCGCTCGTGAACTTGGCCCGCGGCGTGTCGGCCATCCGCCCCCGGCGCCTGCGCGTCGAAGGCGTCGCCGACCCGCGCGGCAACCGGGTCGTCACCGCGCCGCTGCCGGTGCGGCATGAGCACGACGGCCGCCTGTTCCGCGAGGGCGTAACCGTCAACGGGCGCGTGCTGCGCGGCGACGGTTCGCCGGCGACGGGAGTGCCGGTGACGCTGACGATGGAGGACGCGGTCGATACGTTGAACGGCTGCCTCTCCTGGATCTTCCGCCCGAGCCAGGTGTCCACGGATGCGAACGGGGAGTTCTCCTTCGACTACGTGCTGGCCGGGGTTCGCTTCACCGTCGGCGTGACGGACACCGCGGCGCTGTCGGCGACGGAGCTGGCGCGCGTGGTCGAGCTGGGGGACGGCACCGGCGAGATCCGGGCCCGTCTGCTCGAGCTGGCCGCACAGTCGCCGGCCACGTTGCTGAGCGAGTTCGCGGTGGGCAGCCTTCCGCAGGCCATCGCCAAAGTGGAAGGGCTGGACCGGGCCACGTTCAGCGATGTGGTCAGCGCCGAGCGCGAGGGCGGCACGAACTTCGTCGCGCTCCGTTTCCGCGGGCGCGGCACCGTCACCGGCGTCGTGCTCGCGGTGGATGGCGTCGGCGTCGTGCCGGGGGCGGCGGTCAACCTCTTCCCCGATCCGGCCTCGCGCGAGCTGGGCCGCGGGGTGTTGAGCGATGACCAAGGCCGCTTCGCGTTCTACGGCGTCCCGCTGGGCGGTTTCTCGGTGGATGTGCAGACCGGTTCCGGCCTTGGGCGGACGGTGGCCGAGGTCATCACGGCGCCGGGCGAGACCAAGGACCTGCGCGTCGTGCTGAGCGCCGCGGCGGTCGCCCGCGGCGACCTCACCGGGCGGGTGACCGAGGCCGACCTCGTCACCGCGCACGGCGGCGCGGATGTCTTCGTGAGCCTGAACAAGATGGTCGTCGCCCGCACAAAGGCCGACGCGGACGGCAACTGGTCCTTGCGCGCCGTGCCGGGCGGGGCGCTGACGGTCGCCGCC